>DASQUF010000199.1:0-3315 GCA_035641435.1 Propionibacteriaceae bacterium
TCGCTGGCCATGCCGGCCCGCCGCCGGGAGACCCAGCTGACCGAGCTGATCTACGCCTACCATCCGCGGTTCGCCGGCGTGCAGCGGATCCACGGCTGGGAGAAGGAGTTCCTGGAGGGCGGCGACGTGCTGGCCCTGGCCGACGGGGTGCTGGCCGTCGGCGTCGGCGAGCGGACCCGGCCCTCGGGCGCCGAGCGGCTGGCCCGGACCGCCTTCGATATCGGCCTGGCCCACACCGTGCTGGTGGTGCCCATCGACCAGGATCGGGCCACCATGCACCTGGACACCATCTGCACCATGGTCGACGTCGACGCCGTGGTGATGTACCCCAACGTCGCGCACCGGCTCTCCGCCCTGACCGTGCGGGCGGACGGACCCGGGGAGCTGGTGCTGGAACCGATGGCTCCGTTCCTCACCGCCGCCGCGCGGGCCATGGGCCTCGACCAGCTCCGGCTGATCGACACCGGCCTGGACCCGGTGACCGCCGAGCGCGAGCAGTGGGACGACGGCAACAACACCCTGGCGCTGGCCCCGAAGGTCGCCGTGGCGTACGAGCGCAACGTGGAGACCAACGAGCGGCTGACCGAGGCCGGCATCGAAGTCATCGCCATCGCCGGTTCGGAGCTCGGCTCGGGCCGGGGGGGTCCGCGGTGCATGTCCTGCCCGATTGCCCGGGACTGACCGGGGCAAAACCCCGATGCGAACTCCGTGCTGGCGCGGAAGTATCAGAAATCGAAGGACGAACTCCTTGACCTGAGTCACTATGGTGCTTCGGGGAAATTTCAAGATCGTTTGTTCAGGGAGGGAAGTATGAGGAACGTCTATCGCGTGCTGGCTTTGCTGCTCGCTCTCGGAGTGATGGTGCAGGCGGCGGCGATCGCTTTCGGCATGTTCGGGCTGATCAAGTGGGTAGAGCGGGGAGGCACCCTCGACCAGTCGACCGAGCTCAATTCGGATCTGGGTGGTTATGCCGGCTTCTCGCTGCACGCCACCGCCGGGATCATGGTGCTGCCGGTGATCGCGCTGCTGTTCTTGATCAGCTCCTTCTTCGCGAAGGTGCCGGGCGGCATCAAGTGGGCGCTGATCGTCTTCGGCGTGACTGTGCTCCAGGTCGCCCTCGGGCTGTTCTCGCACGAGCTCGCCGGCCTCGGCTGGCTGCATGGCGCGAACGCGCTGATCCTCTTCGGCGTGGCCGTCACCGCCGCGATGCGGGCCAACCGTGTGGTGCCGGCGCAGGCGATCGAGACCGAGCCCGTCCCCGTGGCCTGAGACGCGAACGACGGAGTAGGTGCGGTGACGGGGGCGACGACTCGGCGACGGCTGAAGGTGCTGTTGCCGATCCTCGGCGCCCTCGCCCTCCTCGCTCCGCTGGTTTTCATGTGGCAGGCCAGCCTGGTGCCGAAGCGGTTCACCGTCCAGGAGATGGGCTACCCCGACTACGGAGTAGGACCCGGCGCCCACGGTCCCGGGTCGGGACACGGCCCTGGCGCCGCCGGGTCGGTCAGCGTGAGCTCACTGATCGCCGACCCGGCGCGGCCGGCCGACAAGGAGTACGACCTGACGGCCGCCGCAGCCACGTTGGACATCGGCGGCCGCGCCGTTCCGGGCTTCACCCTGAACGGAAGCTCGCCGGGGCCGACCATCGAGGCGGAGGTCGGTGACCTGGTCGAGGTCCGACTGCGAAACGAGTCGGTGCCGGAGGGCGTCGCGCTGCACTGGCACGGCATCGACGTGCCGAACGCGATGGACGGGGTGGCGGGGGTCACCCAGGACGCCGTTATGGTCGGCGCCGAGTTCCGCTACCGCTTCGTGGTCGACCGGGTCGGGACCTACTGGTACCACTCGCACCAGCTGTCGCACGAGCAGGTGATCGGCGGGCTGCTCGGCGCACTGGTCGTGCAGCCGAAGCGGGGGCCGGTTGGTAACGCCGTCGAGGTGGTGGCCGTTGCCCACACGTACGCCGGCGTGAAGACGCTCAACGGCCAGCCCGGAGACCAGCGGGTGGCGGCCAGGCCCGGGCAGTCGGTGCGGGTGCGCCTGATCAACACCGACAACGGGCCGATCGAGGTCTGGCCGAGCGGCGAGTACCGGGCGCTGGCCATCGACGGCACCGACGTGCACGAGCCCGGCGTGGTCCGGGACTACTCGGTCACCGTGACCGCCGGCGGACGGGTGGATCTCGGGCTGACGATGCCCGCGGACGGCTCGCCGCTGCGGGTCCAGGTCTCGAAGGGCACCGCCGTGATCCTCGGCACCGGCGACCTGCCCGCACCACCCCAGCCGGTGGAACCGCTGAACCTGCTGGCGTACGGGACGCCTCGTCCGGAAGGGCTTGGTTTCGATCCGAACCAGCCGGACCGCACGTTCGAGTACTCGATCGGTCGGCGGCCCGGGTTCGTCCGCGGCTGGCCGGGGCTGTGGTGGTCGATCAACGGGCACACGTTCCCGAACGTGCCGATGTTCATGGTGCGCGAGGGCGACGTGGTCCGGATGCACATCGACGACAACAGTGGCGAGGTGCACCCGATGCACCTGCACGGTCATCATGCGGTGGTGCTGGCTCACAACGGGGTTCGGGCGACGGGCAGCCCGTGGTGGGTGGACTCGCTGAACGTACGCGACGGCGAGACCTACGACATCGCCTTCGTGGCCGACAACCCGGGCGTCTGGATGGACCACTGCCACAACCTCGAGCATGCCGCCGACGGGATGGTGGCGCACTTGATGTACGAGGGCGTGACCACCCCGTACACGATCGGACGCGGGACGCCCAACCACCCCGAGTAGCGCAGCCTCCACTCGCCGCGAGACGGCGAAAACTCCACCGGTGCGGAGTCTTCGACCTGCTATCGGCTTCTGGGCGTCGAAAAGTCGCCATCGGTGGACTTTTCTCCACCTGGGGGCCGGCGGGTCAGGCGGCCGAGCACCAGCATGACCAGGCCGCCCACGAGGATCGCCGCCACCGATGAGCCCAGCCAGGTCGGTGCGGTGAAGCCGATCGCTCCAGCAATGCCGGTCCACAGGTCGGCCCAGCCGGGGACGGTCCCCGGGTAGACGAGCTGGTACGCGACGAAGCCGCAGGCCCACGCGATCACCGGCACCACCCGCAGCCGGGCCCGATCGGAGACGTCCCAGCGCTGGTCGCTGACGGCGAAGAAGTCGACGGCCGCCACCGCGAACAGCGGCACGAAGACCGAGCCGATCAGGAACAGGAACGACTGGTACTGCCCGAAGTCGAGCAGTCCGGCCAACAGGGTGGCCACCACCCCGATCGCCACCGCGACGATCCGGCGGTCGAGCCGGGGCAGCAGGTTC
>DASQUF010000200.1:0-22414 GCA_035641435.1 Propionibacteriaceae bacterium
CGGCTGCCGCACGTGGTGACCTTCTCATGCCTGTACGTCGATGGCGAGACGCTGCTCACCGAGCTCGACCGCCGCGGCTTCGCCGTGTCGTCCGGGTCGGCGTGCACCTCCTCCACCCTGCAGCCCAGCCACGTGCTGGCCGCGATGGGCGCCCTCACCCACGGGAACGTGCGGATCGGGCTGACCCGGACCACCACCGACGACGAGGTCGAGGCGTTCCTGGCGGCGCTGCCGCCGATCGTCGCCCGGCTGCGCGACGAGGTCGGCGTCGGGTGAGCGCAGTCGCGCTCTCGTTGGACTGCCGCGGGATGAAGTGCCCGCAACCGGTCATCGAGCTGGCCCGCCGGTTCGGCGAGGTCGATGCCGGTGGGCTGGTCGAGATGCTGGCCGACGACCCGGCCGCCGGACCCGACCTCGCGGCCTGGTGCCGGATACGCGGCCAGGAACTCGTGGTCGACGACCCCCCGCGCTTCGTGATCCGACGCAGCCGCTAGGCAGCAGAGCGCCGCATCCGCTTTCGAGCATCGGAGCCGGTGCCCGGCGCCGATCGGAGGAGCGATGAGCGAACCCGCCCGCAAGCGCTAGCGAGCGATGAGGGCGGGTTCGCGAAGAGTGACGACGTCGGCGACTTCAGGCACCGGCGGGTGCGAGAAAGCCTCGATCAGTGGAAGCTGTCGCCGCAGGCGCAGGACCCGGTGGCGTTCGGGTTGTCGATGGTGAAGCCCTGCTTCTCGATGGTGTCGACGAAGTCGATGGTGGCGCCCATCAGGTACGGCGCGCTCATCCGGTCGGTCACCACGTCCACCCCGCTGAAGTCGCGGACGATGTCGCCCTCGAGGTGCCGCTCGTCGAAGAAGAGCTGGTAGCGCAGGCCGGAGCAGCCGCCGGGCTGCACGGCGATCCGCAGCGCCAGGTCGTCGCGACCCTCGCTGTCCAGCAGCGCCCTGACCTTCTGCGCGGCCCCGTCGGTCAGCAGAACTCCGTCGGACACCGCCGAGGCGTCGGCCACAGTCTGGTCGGTTGCCGTCATATTCGTCTCCAAGCGTTAACGAGATACCGGCTTTCAGTGTAGGAGGTGTGCCAGACACCGACCAACTGTCCGGGCTGTGGCTCTGCTCACCACCGCCAGGACCGGGCCACCCGCGCCGCGGTCTGCCGCAGCTCGGCCTCGGTGACCTCGCCGGCCGGGGCGTCCAGGGAGGACTCGCGGACCGCGTACGCCGCCTCGATGCCCATGGCCCGCATCTCCCGGGCCCCGACCACCACCTCGCCGGCGATCAGCACGCAAGGGCTGAGGCTGCCGGCGGCGAGCTCGGCCACGGCGGCCACCACGCCGCCGCCGCGCTGGGCGAAGTCGAAGACCGTGCAGCCCGTCAGCATCAGGTCGGCCTGCGTCCGGGCGTGTACGCCTTGGGTCGAGGCGAACGCCATGGCCGGCCCGCTGGTCAGCCGACCGCCCAGCGCCAGTACCGCGAAGCCCAGGCCGCCGCCCGCACCCGCGCCCGGGGCCCAGGCCTGGTCCGGGCTGGCTAGCCGGGCAAACGCCTCCAGTGCGGCGTCGGTGGCCAGCAGCTCGCTTGCGTCCATCCCGGCCGCGCGGCCGGTGAGCGAGGTGATGCCGCGTAGCCCGAGCAGCGGCTGGGCGAGCTGCGTCGCTGGAACCACCCCGACCAGCTCGGTGCCGCCGAGCCGCGACCAGACCCGGCTGAGGTCGAGCCGGTTCAGCCGGGCCAGAGGCTCGACGCCGACGTCCAGCGGCTGGTCCGCCTCGGCGCCCAGCCCGGCTAGCAGACCGGCACCGGCGTCATGGACGGCCAGGCCGCTGAGGTCGACCACCAGGCTCTGCGGCCGGTGCTCGTCCAACGCCCGGGCCATGGCTTCGCCCAGCGGTCGCGACGTCGCCAGCAGGGGCAACGCCTCCGGGGAGACCGGGCCGGTTACGTCGAGGGCGACCTCGTTCCCGCTCCGGGCCGTGTTGACCAGGTAGTCCCCGTCCAGAGCCGCCTCGATCGCCGCCTCCCGCAGGTCGGCGTACGCGGTCAGGAAGCCCTGGCCCGAGTCCCCGACCGGCAGCACGCGTACGTCAGCTCCGACCCAGCCCGAACCGATGGCCTCGCCGGCCTGCCGGGAGGTGAGAGTGCCAACCGTGTCCGAGGCAACCAGAACGCGCACAGCGACGACCCTAGTGAACGGACCGCCCGACTAGATTGAGGCCATGACCACCGCTCCCCTCGCGTCCGGCACGCCGCTGTCGTTGTACGTGCTGGGCCGGGAGTCCGACCCGCGGTCCGAGCGAGGCGTGGAGTGCCCGGGCGACCTGCCGCCGGCGTCGGACCCGGCGCTGGTCGAGCGCGCCCGGCGGTCCAAGGCGGCCCTGGGTGAGCGGCTGTTCGTCCTCGGTCACCACTACCAGCGGGACGAGGTGATCCAGTTCGCCGACGTGACCGGCGACTCGTTCAAGCTCGCTCGGGAGGCGGCCGCGCGGCCGGCGGCGGAGTTCATCGTCTTCTGCGGCGTGCACTTCATGGCCGAGTCGGCCGACATCTTGACATCCGCGGAGCAGAAGGTGATCCTTCCCGACCTCGCGGCGGGCTGCTCGATGGCCGACATGGCCCGGCTCTCCCAGGTGGAGGATGCCTGGGACGTGCTGACCGACGCCGGGGTGGCCGACGTGACCATCCCGGTGACCTACATGAACTCCTCCGCCGACATCAAGGCCTTCTGCGGCCGCCACGGCGGCGTGGTCTGCACCTCCTCGAACGCGAAGTCGGTACTCGACTGGGCGTATGGCGGCGCGGGTGTGGAGCGCGGTGGTTCGCGGGGGTCGCCCCCCTCACCGGATCGAAAGGTGCTGTTCCTGCCCGACCAGCACCTGGGCCGCAACACCGCGGTGCTGCAGCTCGGCCTGAGCCTCGACGACTGCGTGCTCTACGACCCGCACCAGGTCGACGGCGGGCTCACCGCCGACCAGCTCCGGAACGCCAAGATGATCTTGTGGAAGGGGCACTGCTCGGTGCACGGGCGGTTCTCCGCCGAGGCGGTGGACGAGGTCCGCGCCCGCATCCCCGGCGTTCAGGTGCTGGTCCACCCGGAGTGCCAGCACGAGGTCGTTCTCAAGGCCGACCTGATCGGCTCGACGGAGTTCATCATCTCGACCGTGGCGAAGGCGCCGCCCGGCTCGGCCTGGGCCATCGGCACCGAGCTCAACCTGGTCCGGCGGCTGGCGACGCAGCATCCCGACCAGCAGATCGTCTTCCTGGAGCAGCACGTCTGCTACTGCGCCACCATGAACCGGATCGACCTGCCGCACCTGGTTTGGGCCCTGGAGAACCTGGCCGCCGGGCACGTGGTCAACCAGATCACCGTCGACCCCGAGACCGAGCGTTACGCCAAGGACGCGCTGCAGCGGATGCTGAACCTGCCGGGCGAGACGGCCAAGGACTGATCCGCACGGGTTACCAGCTCTGGCGGCCGTGTACCACCGGCCGGTCAGCGGCTCGTAGGACACCGAGCCGTCCCCGCCGCCGGCCGACGCCGGAACCCCTGAGGGGAGTACGCGAAGCCCACCGAGTCGAGGAACCCTCCGCTCGCGTAGAACTCGCGATGAGATCGCCGCGGCCTCGCAGTCAGTACGGTGATCGCATCCGAGGAGGCAACGCATGGCTGAGTTCCGCACCGTCCTGTCCGACCTGGTCCTGGTCGAGTCTCCGCGCTGGCACGACGACCGGCTGGTCTTCTCCGACTGGGGAACCGGCGAAATCGTCGCGCTCCAGAGCGATGGCACCCGGCGCACGCTCGGCCGCGTCGAGGGTGGGATGCCGTTCTGTCTCGACCGGTTGCCCAACGGTCGGCTGCTGGCCGTGACCCAGGCCGGACTGATGGCCGTCGGTCCCGACGGGTCCCTCACCGCGTACGCGGACCTGGGCGGGCTGTCGGAGTTCGCCTGGAACGACATCGTGGTCGACGGCCGCGGACACGCGTACGTGAACAACATCAACCACGAGTTCGGCGGGGAGTTCGCGCCCGGCTTCATCGCCCTGGCGACCCCCGACGGTCCGCCGAGGGTCGTGGCTGACGATCTCGCCTTCCCGAACGGGATGGCGGTCACGCCCGACGGGTCGACCTTGGTCGTGGCGGAGTCGTACGCCGGGGCGCTCACCGCGTACACGATCGCGGACGACGGCTCACTCACCGACCGGCGGGTCTGGGCCGACCTGGCGAGCGCGGCCCCGGACGGAATCTGTGTGGATGCCGAGGGTGCGGTCTGGTTCGCCGAGGTGCCCGGACAGCGCTGTGTACGCGTGGCCGAGGGCGGCGAAGTCCTGCAGTCGATCTCTGCCGACCGGGGCTGCTTCTCGTGTGCGCTGGGCGGCCCGGACCGCCGGACGCTCTACGTGACCGCGGCGTCGTGGTCCGCGGTGATGGGGGAAGGCGCGCGGACGGGGCAGATCCTGGCTGCGACCGTCGACGTACCGGGCGCGGGCTGGCCGGCCTAGGCTCGCGGATCCTTGCGTGTCACCTCGCGGGCGAGAGGCCGCCTCAGTTGGGAACCAGGCCCTCCTCGGAGCCGCTGAGCAGCTCCTGGACCTCCTCCACTGTGGCGTCGGAGCCGGGCAGGATCAGGTCGGAGTCGAGCAGCTCCTCGTCGGCGACCGGCGTGCCGGAGGACCGCACCTGCTCGAGCAGTGCGTGCAACGCGTTGGCCAGCTCGTCCTGGTTGCCGCTCGACACCGCGGCCTCGACCGCGTCGTCCAACGGGTTCAGGGTGCGGACCGCGTCGTCGCTCAGCTCCCACTGACCCTCGGTGAGGATCCGGATGATCATCGCAGGTCGCCCTGGGTCGGCGAGGTCTGCGGCGCCGTGTAGCCCGGAGCCGGCGGGGCCTGGTACTGCCCCTCGGTCGGCGGCGCCTGGTACTCACCGGCCGGACTCGGCGCGGCCTGCTGGCCACCGGCGGACTGGCCCTCGATTGCTGGAGTGGCGGCGGCGGGGCCGGCCCCGATCGAGGCCTTCATCCGGGCGAGCTCGTTCTCCACGTCGGAGGTGGACGCCAGCTGCTCCAGCTCCAGGGTGATGTCGTCCTTGGCCGTCCCGGTCGGGTCGTCGAGCGCGCCGCTGGCCAGCAGCTCGTCGATCGCACCGGCCCGCGCCTGCATCTGCGCAGTCTTGTCCTCCGCGCGCTGGATGGCCATGCCGACGTCGCCCATCTCCTCGCTGATCCCCGAGAACGCCTCGTTGATCCGGGTCTGCGCCTCGGCGGCGGAGTACGTCGCCTTGATCGTCTCCTTGCGGGTGCGGAACGCGTCGACCTTGGCCTGCAGGCGCTGGCTGGCCCGGGTGAGCTTCTCCTCCTCACCCTGCAGCTGAGCGTGCTGGGTCTGAAGGTCGGCGATCTGCTGCTGCAGACCGGACCGGCGGGTGAGCGCCTCGCGGGCCAGGTCCTCGCGGCCCACCTCGAGGGCCTTCTGAGCCTGGGCGGTCAACTTGTCCGACTGGGTGTTGAGCTGGGCCGCCTGCAGCTCGACCCGCTTGCGGCTGGTGGCCACGTCGGCCACGCCTCGGCGCACCTTCTGCAGCAGCTCCAGCTGGCGCTGGTAGGAGTAGTCCAGGGTCTGCCGCGGATCCTCCAGCTTGTCCAAGGCCTTGTCGGTCTTGGCGCGGAAGATCAGGGAGATGCGTTGAAAGATGCCAGCCATGTCGCCTCAGGGGGTCCTTCCCACAATCCGGGTCGCGGTCGCCGCCGCTCGCAGGCATCCACCGTATCGCTGTCGGGAAACCGGTCCACCCGAGCAGCGGGTAGTTTCGACATTCGAGGGAGACCCCTGAGAGAATTCAGTGTCGTGCCGCCCAGGTTCGGTTGAAGGCAATCCCGTACGAAATGAGGAGTTCGTGGCCCTGTTCCGCCGGAAGGCCGAGCCGGTGGTCGAGCCGGAACCGCTCGCTCCAGCGCCGGTCCAGCCGGGCGCCAAGAAGGCCCGGCCCACCCCCACGCGCAAGGAGGCCGAGGCTCTCCGTCGGCAACGGGTGAACCGGCCGATGACCAACCGCCAGTCCCGGCAGCTGGCGGCCCAGCGGGCCCGCGCCGAGCGGATGAAGAGCCTCGCGCTGCGCGACCAGTCGCCCGAGAAGTCGCTGATGCGGGACTTCATCGACGCCCGGCTCAACCTGGGCGAGTTCCTGCTGCCGTCGGTGGTGGTGATCCTGGCGATCACCCTGCTCGGCTCGTACTTCCCGAACGTCGCGATCCTGACGACGATGCTGATGTACCTGTTCATCCTGGCGGTCTTGGTCGACGGGTTCTTGATGTGGCGCGGCTTCAAGCGGGTGCTGGCCCAGCGGTACCCGGACGCGCCGACCCGGGGTCTGTTGATGTACGGGGTCACCCGAAGCACCCAGATCCGCCGCTTCCGCATTCCGCCACCCCGGATCAAGCGCGGCGAGGCGTACTAAAACCCAAGCGAGGACGCGGAGGGCACGTTCTACATCAAGCGGCTGCTCACCGACGAGACTTCCGTCCGGCCGCAGCGGCTCCGCCCGCCTAAGCGGAGACCTGAGCATGACCCAGCTCGCGATGGTGTAGGTGCTGCAGAATGACAAGATGGCCTCTGCAATCACCGGTGCGTCCCGTGTAGAACAGGTCGCGGCCAACGTTCGGGCCGGCCGGCATCGGCTGTCCGCTGGAACTTTGGCCGGCATCGACCAGGTCCGGTCCGGCTCGGCGGCTTCGGATCCGGCCCAGGTCGGACCGGCCGCGCCTCAGGTCACGGTGGTGGCGTGAGCTGGCACTGGGTTCCCGACCGCGAGCCGGACGACACGATCCGGCTCACCCGCAGCTTCCCGACCCAAGGTGAGGCCGAGACCTGGCTGGGCGAGTTCTATCCGGATCTGCTCAGCGCCGGCGTACGCGCCGTCACCCTGTACGAAGCCGACCGGGTGGTCTACGGACCGATGAGCCTGGAACCGGAGTAGCGGCCCGACGGCCGGCGGCGTCCACGGAGTCGCCTATCCTCAGCGCCGTGCCGACCCCGGAGTACGTGCTCGACCTGCGCCGCGCGTACGGGCAGGGCCGGCTACTGCTTCCCGGGGTGTCCGCGGTCGTCCTGCGCGACGACCTCGACCCGCCCGGTTGGCACGTGCTGCTGAACCAGCGCAGCGACAACGGGCGGTGGAGCCTGCCGTCGGGCATCGTCGAGCCGGACGAGCAGCCGGCCGTGGCCTTGGCGCGGGAGGTTGCGGAGGAGACCTGCATCGAGGTGGACGTGGAGCGGCTGGCCCTGCTGGTGACGGAGCCGGAGATGACGTTCGACAACGGCGACCGCTGCCAGTTCATCTCGATGACCTTCCGTTGCCGCTACCGGAGCGGCGAGCCCGCGGTGGGCGACGAGGAGTCCAGCGCCGTCGAGTGGTTCCCGCTCGATCAGCTCCCGGGCGACCTCCTGGACCGGGACCGCCGTCGGATCGCCGTCGCGGTGGCGGAGGAACCGGCCTGCGTATTCCGCGTCGCCTAGGGCTCGCGGACGCCGGGGGTGACGAACGGCGGCTTGACCACGGTGAACGGCTCGGCCCGGCCGCGCACGTCGACGCTGACCGCGTCGTCCACCGCCACCGCGGCGTCGAGCAGGGCCAGCGCGATGCCGGTCTTGAGGGTCGGGGAGAAGGTGCCCGAGGTGACCGCACCCAGCTCGCCGCCCTCAGGCCTGCGGACCACCATGCCGGGTCGGGGAATGCCCCGGCCGGCCGCCCGGAGCCCGCGGAGCAGCCGCGTCGGTCCGGCCTGCTTCTCGGCCCGCAGGGCCTCATGGCCGAAGAAAGAGTCCTTGGTCCACCCGATAGCCCAGCCCAGCCGGGCCTGGACCGGGGTGATGGTGGGTGACAGCTCGTGTCCGTGCAGCGCGTACCCCATCTCGGTGCGCAGGGTGTCCCGCGCCCCGAGGCCAGCCGGCTGCAGGCCGTACGGCTCGCCCGCAGCGGTCACCGCATCCCAGACCGCTCCAGCGGCCTCGGCCGGGATGACCAGCTCGTATCCGCGCTCGCCGGTATAGCCGGTGCGGCAGACGGTCAGCGGCGTGCCGGCCAGCTCGGCGGTCGCGAAGGACATGTAGTCGTGTCCCGTCGGCAGCCCGGCGGTGCTGAGCACCTCGTCGGAGTGGGTGCCCTGGATGGCGAGGATGGCGAAGTCGCGGTGCCGGTTGGTCACCCGCACCTGTGGTGGGGCCGCCGCGGCCAGCCGGGCCACCACTTCGGCGCAGTTGGCCGCGTTCGGGATGAGCAGGACGTCGTCCGGCGAACGCAGGTAGGCGATCAGGTCGTCCACCACCCCGCCGTCGTTGTTGCAGAGCAGCGTGTACTGGGCCTGACCGGGGGCGATCCGGCCCAGGTCGTTGGTCAGGCAGCGGTTGACGAAGTCGGCCGCACCGGGGCCTGTGACCTCCGCCTTGCCCAGGTGGCTGACGTCGAAGACGCCGACGGCCTGCCGGACCCCGGCGTGCTCGGCCAGTACTCCCGCGCCGGCGTACTCCAGCGGCATCGACCAGCCGCTGAAGGCGGCGAACTTCGCGCCCGCCGCCACGTGCCGGTCGTGCAGCGGTGAGCGGATGAGCTCCTCGTCAGCCACCGGCCTCCCTTCGTCGCCCTACGCGAGGCGAACCTACCCCAGGCCGGCCTATCGGCGGGATCGCTACCCTGATGGGGCTTACGACCGTTACTCCACGTCAGGATGCTCACGTGCCCACTCCGCCACTGCCCTCGCTCACCGTTGCCCGCGCCCTGCCGCGGAACCTGGACGTGCTGGTGGTCGGCTACACCGGTGAAGGGCTGCGCGAGGTGCCCGCGGCCGTGGGGTCGGCGTTCAGCAAACGGTTCGGCACCTTGCCGGCGGAGATGGCGGAGACCCTGGGCGCCAAGCCGGGCGACAACCACTTCGTCACCCTGCCGGCCGCCGGGAACGGACCGCGGATCGTGGTGGTGGGCCTGGAGTCGGCACAGCCGACGGCCGAGGACCTGCGCCGCTCGGCCGGGGCGGGCGTACGCCACGCCGCCGACATGGCGGGTTCGTCCCAGCTCTCCGTCGCCGTGGCCCTGGGCACCACCGACGCGGCGGAGGCCCAAGCCGTGGCCGAGGGCGCGCTGCTGGGCAGCTACGGCTACACGCCGATCAGCGGCAAGGTGAACGACCGGGCCGGCGGGATCGAGGCCATCACCGTGGTGCACGGAGCGCGAGACAAGCTCGACGGCGTGGCCGGCGCCGCGGAGACGGTGGCCCGTGCCGTGGTCACCGCCCGGGAGTGGGTCAACATCCCGGCCAACCTGCTCTATCCCGGCTCGTTCGCCGACCAGGTCCGCGAGCTGGTCAGCCGGACGCGGATCGGCATCGACGTCCTTGACGAGAACGCGCTGGCCCGCGACGGCTACGGGGGGCTGCTCGCGGTCGGTGGCGGGTCGTCGCGCCCGCCCCGGCTGGTCCGACTGAGCTATCGGCCGCGCGGGGCCAAGGCCCATCTGGCCCTGGTCGGCAAAGGGATCACCTTCGACACCGGCGGGCTGAACCTGAAGCCGGCCGAGGGCATGTACACCATGAAGTGCGACATGGCCGGAGCCGCCGCGGTGCTGGCCGCGACCTGGGCGATCGCTCAGCTGGGACTGAAGCTCAACGTCACGGCGTACGGGGCGCTGGCCGAGAACATGCCGTCGTCGACCGCGTACCGGCCGTCGGACGTGCTGACCATCTACGGCGGAACCACCGTCGAGAACGGCAACTCCGACGCCGAGGGTCGGCTGGTGCTGGCCGACGCGCTGGCCCGTTCGGCCGAGGACCAGCCGGACCTGATCGTCGATGTGGCCACGCTGACCGGCGCCTGCGTGATCGCGCTGGGCGAACGCACCGTCGGCGTGATGAGCAACGACCAGGACACCGCCGACCGGGTGCTCGACGCCGCCGAGGCGGCCGGCGAGAACTTGTGGCCGCTACCCATCCCCAGCGAGATCCGGCCCAAGCTCGACTCGAAAGTGGCCGACCTACGCTCGACCGGCACCGACCGCTGGGGCGGCGCCTTGTTGGCGGCGGCCTTCCTGCGCGAGTTCGTGCCCGAGGGCACTCCGTGGGTGCACCTGGACATCGCTGGGCCGGCGTTCCACGACAAGAAGCCCTACGGCTACGTCGCAGCCGGTGGTACCGGCGCCGGCGTTCGCACCCTGATCGCCCTCGCCCGCTCCATGGCCGACTGAGGGAAGCCACCTGAGAATGTGACGCCAGTGACATCCTGACGGCGCGACATGCCGTGCATTGCAGAAACGCAGGTCAGTTTCTCAGGAGTTGGGACTTCGACGGCAGGCTCAGGCACGATGGGTGCGAGAAGAGCACAGGAAAGGTGTTGAGGTGCCGTGCTGGCAGTGCCCCGGCGCCGGGCCATCCATCCCATTGACCCGACACCTCTGCCAGCACGGCGAGGTGTAAGACGCCACCCCCCAAGGGGTTGCGGAACCCGTCAGGTAGTCCCGTCCATCGACGTATCACACGCTGGGGGTTCGGACCTTCCTGGAGATCGGATGGGTGAAATCCAAGATTGTTCGAGATTGGGTCAGCGGAGGTCCGGATGCTTCTTGTTTCGGCTGTTGTAGTCCCGCATCCGCTGCGGGTAGCCCACCACCGCTGCGTCGTATCCCGGGATCTGCAGGTGCTCGGCGAAGGCGTGCGCCCACTCCGGTGACGGCACCACCCGCCGGGTCCACTCACCGTCGAATGCGACCAGCAGCAACGTGGTCTCGGTGACCGCGGTCTTCGGCTCGACGAAGGCCTCGACGCCGCGTCGGGTGGCGGCGAACTGGCTCAAGTGTGCGGTGACCGCATCATCGACCGAGCGGGTCTGCACGGCGTAGCGGCCACCTTTTCGCACCTTGGTCGCCGCCCGACGTAGCCAACCCATGAAGCCAAGTATGGCCGCTGGACCCCAATCCGTCGGGACGCTGGCCTGACAGGATGGCGGTATGGCTGGTGAGTTCGATCTGCTGGTGCTCGGAGCGGGCAGCGGAGGTTATGCCTGCGCTCTGCGGGCGGCACAGTTGGGCCTGCGCGTCGGCCTGGTCGAGCGGGACGTGGTCGGCGGCACCTGTCTGCACCGCGGCTGCATCCCGACCAAGGCCATCCTGCACGCCGCCGAGGTGGCCGACGCCGCCCGCAGCGGAGCACAGTTCGGCGTCCACGCGACGATCGACAAGATCGACCTGGCCGCGGTGACGGCGTATGCGGAGTCCGTGGTCGGCCGGCTCTACAAGGGTCTGTCCGGACTGGTGCAGTCCCGCGGCATCGAAGTCATCGCTGGGTCGGGCCGGCTCGTCCCAACCGACGGGCCGCCCGCGGTCCAGGTCGGCGAGAGCATCTACACCGCTCCGTATGTCGTACTCGCCACCGGCTCCGCACCGCGCAGCCTGGCCGGACTGACGGTGGACGGCGAGCACATCTTGACCAGCGATCACGCCTGGCGGCTGGACCGGCTGCCCGCCTCGGCGGTGGTGCTCGGCGGTGGGGTGATCGGCTGCGAGTTCGCCTCGGCCTGGCGCTCGTTCGGCGTCGAGGTGACAATCGTCGAGGCGCTGCCGCGGCTGCTGGCCGCCGAGGAGCCCGCTATATCTACTGCCCTCGAGCGAGCGTTCCGCAAGCGGGGGATCACCTTGGTCACCAGCGCCCCGCTGGAGTCGGCCACCGTCGAGTCCGGCGGCGTCTCGTTGAGCCTGGCCGGCGGGCGCACCGTGACCGCCGAGGTGATGCTGGTCGCTGTCGGTCGCGGCCCCGTCTCCGAGGGGCTGGGTTACGCCGAGGCCGGGGTCGGGCTGGACCGCGGCTTCGTGACCGTCGACCATCGGCTACGGACGGCAGTGTCGGGCGTGTACGCCGTCGGTGACCTGGTGGCCGGCCTGCAGCTGGCCCACCGCGGCTTTGCCCACGGCCTCTTCGTGGCCGAGGACATCGCGCACCGGCAGGGCCGCACGGACACCGCTCCGGTTCCGGTGGTCGACCGCCACATCCCTCGGGTGACCTACTGCGATCCCGAGGTGGCCTCGGTCGGACTGACCGAAGAGGCGGCCCGAGCCGAGCTCGGCGAGGTGGAGACGCTGACCTACGACCTGACCGGCAACGGGAAGTCGCAGATCCTCAAGACCGCCGGCTTCGTCAAGCTGGTTCGCGCGGCCGGCGGGCCGGTGGTCGGCGTCCACATGATCGGCAGCCGGGTCAGCGAGCTGGTTGGTGAGGCGCAGCTCATGACCGGCTGGGACGCGTATCCGGAAGAGGTCGCGACCATGCTGCACGCGCATCCGACGCAGCACGAGGCTCTCGGCGAGGCCCACCTGGCCCTGGCGGGAAAGCCACTGCATACCCACTGAGGAGACAAGGACTAAAACCGAATGCGGTCTCGCGTGCGTCATTGTGGGTGGGACGGCGGATCGGATTCCGGCCTCGCGGGTCCATCGTCGTCGTCGGAGCGAGAGCACATCGTTGCCACCATCCGGTGCACGTACGGCGCTGGGTAGTCCGCCCGCTGGACTCGGCTCCCGTGCATGAAGGGCCCGACCAGGGCCGACTGCACCGCGTCTTCGGCCGTCTGGTGGTTCCGAGTATGGCGACCGCATTGGCGACGTTGACGTTGACGTTGCGGCAGCGGGCGGCGGGACATGTCGGCCGAGCCAGACGTGGTCGAGCACCACGGACGCGGCGACGCCGACGGAGCGGCCCCCGAACTTCTGGCCATGGCCGCCGACCAGCAGACCACCGCGATGATCCTCGACGTCGGCGGCACCCGACTGGTGATCTTCGTCATCCATCCCCCGAACATGTCCGCCCAGGACCAAACCGACCTCGACACCATCCTCAGCTCCACCAACATCGGATAACCTCCCCGCCGGACTTCACATCGGCACCCTTCTTGATCTGCCTGAACGCTGTGCAGATCGAAGAAGAGGGTGCAGATCGCGGGAGCCGGGCGGTGTGACCTCCTGGCCCGCAGGGGGCGGACCCCGACGGGAGCCGTCAAGGCTAGGCTGACCCCAACCGCGCACCGGCCGGGCTCAATGATCGAGTCCGAGGCCGCACAGATGGAGGAGTCCACGAGACATGTCGACATCGGTAACTCTCCCGGCCCTGGGCGAAAGCGTCACCGAAGGAACGGTGAGCCGGTGGCTCAAGCAGGTCGGTGACCAGGTCGAGGCCGACGAGCCCTTGCTGGAGGTCTCCACTGACAAGGTCGACACGGAGATCCCCTCCCCCACGTCCGGCGTGCTGCTGGAGATCAAGGCAGCCGAGGACGAGACCGTCGAGGTCGGCGCGGTGCTCGCGGTGATCGGCGATGCGAGCGAGGCCGAGGGCGGTGGCGGTGACGCGGGCGGCGGCGACGCGAGCGGTGAGTCCGACGCATCCACCGAGCCGGACGCCACTGCCGATCTCGAGCCCGAGCAGGCATCGGCACCCACGTTCGAGCCGGAGCCGCCGGAGGAGTCCGCTGAGACCCCCGTCGAGGAGACGCCCGCGCCGACCGCGGAGAGCACCGAGGGATCCAGCGGCGGCGGGACCACGGAAGTCACCCTGCCCGCCCTGGGCGAGAGCGTCAACGAAGGCACCGTGAGCCGCTGGCTCAAGCAGGTCGGTGACCAGGTCGAGGCCGACGAGCCGCTGCTCGAGGTCTCCACCGACAAGGTCGACACCGAGATCCCCTCACCGGCGTCCGGCACGCTGCTGGAGATCCGGGTCCAGGAGGACGAGAGCGTCGCGGTCGGTGCCGTGCTGGCGGTGGTCGGCGAGGCCTCGGCCGCCGGCGGCGGAGGCGGCGCCACCGCGCCGGCGGCCACTGAGGACCGGGCGCCAGAGCCGAAGGAGCCCCGGCTGGAGCCCACCGCCGACGGTGCTGCCCCGGACGTCCAGGCCCCGGAGCCGGAGACCGCCACGGTCAGCGGCGGGACTGAGATCTCCGAGCAGCCCGCCGCCGGAGACGAGGGCGGCCAGGCGCCGATCCCGGCCCCGGCCGCCGCCGAAGCGGCCCCGGCTCGTAGGCAGGACCCGCAGCCGGAGCAGCACGGCCCGAGCAGCACCCAGACGTCGGGAACCCCGGTGGCCAGCGACGGTGAGGCCAGCTACGTCACGCCGCTGGTGCGCAAGCTGGCCAAGGAGCACAGCGTCGACCTGGGCTCGATCACGGGCACCGGGGTCGGTGGCCGGGTTCGGAAGCAGGACGTGCTCGCCGCCGCCGAGGAGGCGCGCAAGGCCGCCGAGGCCCCCGCGCCGCAGCCCGAGACCCAGCCGGCCGCGGCATCGGCTCCGGCCGCGACCGCCGCGGCGCCCGCGGAGAGCAGCGCGCTGCGCGGGACCACCGAGAAGATGTCCCGGCTGCGCAAGACGATCGCCAAGCGGATGGTCGAGTCCCTGCAGGTCTCCGCCCAGCTGACCGCGACCGTCGAGGTCGACCTCACGGCCATCTCCCGGATCCGGGCGCAGGCCAAGGACGACTTCAAAAAGCGGGAAGGCGCCAGCCTGTCCTACCTGCCCTTCATCACCAAGGCAGCCGTCGAGGCGCTGAAGGTCTACCCGAAGGTCAACGCGACGATCGACACCGAGGCGGGCGAGGTCACCTACCCCAGCGCCGAGCACATCGGCATCGCGGTCGACACCGAGAAGGGCCTGCTGGTCCCGGTGATCAAGGACGCCGGCGATCTCAGCATCGCCGGGCTGGCCAAGAAGATCGCCGACCTGGCCCGGCGGACCCGGGCGAACAAGGTCACCCCTGACGAGCTCAGCGGCGGCACGTTCACCATCACCAACTACGGGTCCGCCGGCACGCTGATGGACACGCCGATCATCAACCAGCCCCAGGTGGCCATCCTGGGCACCGGGGCTCTGGTGAAGCGGCCGGTGGTCATCAACGACCCGAACCTGGGCGAGGTGATCGCGGTGCGGGACATGATGTACCTGTCGATGTCCTACGACCACCGGCTGGTCGACGGCGCCGAAGCCGCCCGGTTCCTCAGCACGGTCAAGGTGCGGCTGGAAGAAGGCGACTTCGGCTCCGAGTTCGGCCTCTGACCGGGTCGCCGCCTATCCATCCGCGAAGAAACTGCCGCCAGGCTGCATCTGAGACGCCCCAGAAACCGCAATCTGTCGGCAGTCCATGAGCAGAGCGGAAGGGGTGAGCCCGAGGTGAAGTGGCTGCTGGCGGGAGCGTCGGGGTTCCTGGGCAACGCGCTGCGGGTGCGGCTGGCCAGCGAGGGGCACGAGGTCGTACGCCTGGTCCGCCGCGAGCCGGCCACCAGCAACGAGTTCCGCTGGGACCCGTACGCCGGGGAGGTCGACCCGGCTGCCTTCACAGGTGTCGACGCGGTGGTCAACCTGGCCGGGGTGAATCTCCTCACTCGGCGCTGGACCACGTCCCGACGTGAGAAGATCCTGGCGTCCCGCGTCGCCTCCACCGCAACCCTGGCCACCACCCTGGCCGAGCGCGCGGCGGAGTACGGTGAGCGACCGGTCCTGGTGTCCCAGAGCGCCACTGGCTACTACGGCACAGTCGCCGGCGAGCAGCCGCACACCGAGGACTCTCCCCCCGCGTCCGACTTCGCCGCCCAGGTCTGCGTGCAGTGGGAGGCCCAGACCCGGCCTGCGGCGGAGGCCGGTCTACGGGTGGTGGTTCTGCGGGCCGCCCCGGTCTTGCACCGCAGCGGCAGCTCCTTCCGGCTGATGCATCTGGCGTGGTCGTGCGGGCTCGGCGCCACCTTGGGCGACGGCAAGCAGTGGATGCCGATCATTGCCTTGTCCGACTGGCTGGGCGCGGTGCGGTGGGCCGCGGACACCCCTCATGCCGCCGGCGCGTACAACGTGACCATCCCTGAGCCGACCACCAACGCCGAGTTCACCGACGAGCTGGCCCGGGCCTTGCATCGGCCGCGGTTCCTCGCCGCACCCGAGATGGTGCTGCGCCCCGCGCTCGGAGATCGGGTGGGGCAGATGATCGGAGACATGTACGTGGTGCCGAAACGGCTGACCGAGCACGGGTTCGTCTTCGGCGCACCCGACGTGAGGAGCACGGTCGCAGCCGCCCTCAGCAAAGACTGAGGATCCGGGCCTGCCCGCCGCCATCGAGGGGCTGGCTCGGCACACACCGCAGACGTCCTGCGACCCGACCACGGAGCCGGGCGCCCAGCGGCTGGCCCGGCTCCTGACCCGCACCATCCGGAGACCCGCTACGGCACGGTGCGCGCGTGCGGGCCGACGCCGAACAGCGAGCACCAGGACGGGCGGGCGGTCGACTGGATGGTCTCGGTCCGCAACGCCGAGGGCCGGGCCGAGGCGGAGGCCGTCCTCGGCTGCCTGTTGGCCACCGACGCCAGCAGAACGCGTACGCAGCCGCACCGGCGTGGTCGGCCAGGCCACGTGGCGGGCGCTGCTGAGATCTCAAGCCGGATAGGCATCCCGGCTAGAATCCGCGGCATGGCCTTGGACGTGCTCGACCTGCTGCCCGAGGGTCCGGTCGACTACGCCGCGACCTGGCAGCGGCAGCGGGACCTGCATACCGAGGTCGCCGGGGGCCTGCGCCCGGACACCGTGCTGCTGCTCGAGCACGCCAGCGTCTACACCGCCGGCAAGCGCACCGAGCCCCACGAGCGGCCCCAAGACGGCACGCCGGTGATCGACGTCGACCGGGGTGGCAAGATCACCTGGCACGGCCCCGGACAGCTTGTCGGCTACCCGATCGTGCGGTTGCCCGAGGCGGTCGGCGTGGTCGACTACGTCCGCCGGCTCGAGGAGGCCATGATCGGCTTGTTCGCCGGTTACGGACTGGCGACCGGTCGAGTGCGCGGGCGGTCCGGGGTCTGGCTGGCCGCCGACGGGGACCGGCCAGAGCGCAAGATCGCCGCGATCGGCGTACGCGTCGCCGCCGGCACCACAATGCACGGGTTCGCGATCAACGTCGACCCCGACCTGGCGGCGTACGCGACCATCATTCCCTGCGGTCTGGTCGGGGTGGGGGTCACCTCGATGGCCGCCGAGCTCGGCCGGCCGGTCGCCGTCGCCGAGGCGGCGGCCGCCCTGGTGCCCCACCTGAGGAACCTGCTGGCCTTTGGGCCGTACGCCCAGTCCCCGGACGTCGGGCTGACTCCTGAGCTGAGCACGGCCGGCTGATGACGGTTGCCGCGGCGCGCCGGGCCGTCGTGGTCGAGACCTATGCCGACTACGCGGTCGAGGCGTACAACCTCCGCAAGGTCTACCGGACCCGTCGGGGTCGGCAGGCGGCGGTCGACGGCCTCGACCTGCGGGTCCCGCTGGGTGGGGTGCACGGCTTCCTGGGACCCAACGGCTCAGGCAAGACCACGACGATCCGGATGCTGCTGGGGCTGATCGCCGCTGACTCGGGCTACATCCGCGTGTTCGACCACGAGGTCCCGCTGCACCTGGACCGGGTGATCGACCAGGTCGGGGCGATCGTCGAGCAGCCCAAGTTCTTCCCCTCCTTCTCCGGCCGCAAGAACCTGACGCTCCTGGCCACCGCCATCGGGTCGCCGCGACGTCAGGTCGACCGGGTGCTTGAGGACGTCGGGCTGGCGGACCGAGCCGGGGACAAGTTCCGCACCTACTCCCTCGGCATGAAGCAGCGCCTGGCCATCGCCGCGACCCTGCTCAAGGACCCGAGCCTGCTGATCTTCGACGAGCCCACCAACGGGCTCGACCCGGCCGGCATCCACGAGATCCGGGCCACCATGCGCAGCCTCGCCGACCGGGGCAAGACGGTCCTGGTCTCCAGCCACATCCTGAGCGAGGTGCAGCAGGTCGCCGACACCGTGTCGATCATCGGCCGCGGCCGGATGCTGGCCGAGGGTCGGGTGTCCGACATCCTCCGGGCGGCCGGCGAGCAGTACGCGCGGGTCAGCGTCGACGAACCGGCCCGGGCCACCGCTCTGCTGCAGGCGGCGGGCTTCGTGGTCGAGCAGCCGGGGCGTGAGCTTCACGTCGGGACGAGCCGCGGCGCGCTCGACGCCGCTGAGATCACCCGGGTCCTGGCCGAGCGGGGCCTCTACGTGCGCGAGCTGACCACCGTCCAGCGCGACCTGGAGTCGGTGTTCCTGGAGCTCACCGCCGACGAGCACCTCGGCGCCGCCAGGGCCGACCGATCGTCGCGGCGGTCGCCGTCGGTGCCACCGGACTCGGGCGCCGCGTGAGCACACCGGTCATGACGAAGCCCGACCGGCAGGTGTCCCGACCAGCGCACCGAGGACGCGGCATGCTGCCGCTGGTCCGGGCGGAGACCAACCGGCTGCTCAGCCGCCGGTTCACCCTGATCGCACTGGTGATCGTCCTGCTGGCGGTGGGCGCCTTCCAGCTCTCGGTCAACGCCTCCCTGCGGCCGGCCACGACCGCGGAGCAGGCGTCGAGCCAGGCGCAGTACGAGGAAGCCCGGCGGTTCTGGGAGGAGAACGAGCGCACCTGCGACAACGCTGACAACCCGCCCGACTGCCGCTACCCCGAGCCGCAGCTCAGCGAGTTCTCCTTCACCCGGCCCTTCGGCGAGGTGACCCAGGAGTCACTGCAGGTGACGATCTACCTGGCCGCCCTGACCGCGCTGATGGTGGCCGGCAGCTTCATCGGCGCTGAGTACAGCAGCGGCTCCATCGCCAACTGGCTCAGCTTTTTCCCGCGGCGCGGTCGGGTGTTCGCGAGCAAGCTGGTCACCGTGGCCGCCTTCAGCGCGCTGGTCAGTGCGGTGGCGACGGGCCTCGCCCTCACCGCGGCGCTGGTCCTGGCGCGCACGTACGACCTTCCGGTGGCGCGGGTGGGGGCGGAGCTGGGCATGCTCGGCCGCGGCGTCCTGGTGGCGGTGGCGCTCGGCGTTCTGGGTTTCTGCATCGGCACGATCGGCCGGCACACCGCGGCGGCGATCGGGGCGCTGCTCGGCTACCTCTTCGTCTGGTTCGTCCGTAACGCGATCCTGAGCGAGGCGGCCTGGGCCCAGCGCCTTACCCCCTGGACGCCCGAGGGGAACCTGGCCGCCGTGGTGAAGCGCGGCCATGAGTACTTCCTGCCGATCCGTACGATCGGGCCGGACGGGGTGAGCGTCGACTACGTGGAGCGAACGGTCAGCCTCAGCCACGGCCTCACCTACTGGGCCGTGCTGCTCGCGGTGGTCATCGTAGGCACCGCGGTGATCTTCCGCCGCCGCGACGTGAGCTGAGTCAGCAGCATGCTGCGAGCACCAGACTCGGTGCAGTTTCCCGGGTACACCCGGAAAACTGTCGCTTCACCTACGTAGTTTCCCGGGCTCAGTGTCAGTTTCCCGGGTATACCCGGGAAACTTCGGACCGGCTTCCGCCGTCAGCCGGCCCGGTGCCGTGCCCAGGTAGGCTGACTCGGTGACCATCGCGCCGGAAGGACGCAAGCTGTTGCGCCTGGAAGTCCGCAACGCGAGCGTCCCCATCGAGAAGAAACCGTCCTGGATCAAGACCACCGCTCGGATGGGTCCGGAGTACCGCGCGCTGCAGTCGCTGGTGAAGTCCGAGGACCTGCACACGGTGTGCCAGGAGGCGGGCTGCCCCAACATCTTCGAGTGCTGGGAGGACCGCGAGGCCACCTTCCTGATCGGCGGCGACCAATGCACCCGGCGCTGCGACTTCTGCCAGATCGACACCGGCAAGCCGGCCGACTTCGACGCCGGCGAGCCGAGACGCGTGGCCGAGTCGGTGCAGAAGATGCAGCTGCGGTACGCGACCGTGACCGGGGTCTGCCGGGACGACCTGGCCGACGAGGGCGCCTGGCTGTACGCCGAGACCATCCGCCAGATCCACCGGCTCAATCCCGATACCGGGGTGGAGATGCTGGCACCAGACTTCTCCGGCAACCTCGACCTGCTGGGCCACCTGTTCGCCGCCGCTCCGGAGGTGTTCGCGCACAACGTGGAGACCGTGCCGCGCATCTTCCGCCGAATCCGGCCCGGCTTCCGCTACGAGCGCTCGCTGGAGGTGCTGCGGGCCTCGCGGAGCGCCGGACTGGTGACCAAGTCGAACCTCATCCTGGGGATGGGCGAGACCCGGCCCGAGGTGAGCGACGCGATGCGGGACCTGCACGACGCCGGGACTGAGATCCTGACCATCACCCAGTACCTGCGGCCCTCGCCGCGGCACCATCCGGTCGACCGCTGGGTCCGCCCCGAGGAGTTCGTGGAGCTCGCCGACGAGGCGCGCGCGCTCGGCTTCGCCGGTGTCCTGAGCGGGCCCCTGGTCCGGTCCTCCTACCGGGCGGGCCGGCTGTACCGGGAGGCGCTGTCGACCCGAGACCAGATCGACCTCGAGCTTGTGAGTGGGAGTGAACGGAATGGCTGAGAGCAAGCCCGGGTCAAAGGGGGCCCCGGTCGACGCGCGGTCGCAGGCCAAGGCGGCCCGCGAGGCGAAGAAGCTGGAGAAGGCCCGCAAGAAGGCGAGCAACGACCCCGCCGACATGGGCCGGATGCGGCAGATCCGGCGGGCGTACCAGGTCACGCATGAACACGACCGGGCCCTGCCCTACCTGCTGCTGGCCGCGTTCCTGCTGCCACTTGCCGTGGCGATCACCATCGGCCTGCTCACCGACCAAGTGCTGAACCTGATCTTCGTTGGGCTGGGCATCGCAATCCTGCTGCCGATGATCGTGCTGGTCCGTCGGGCCAAGGCGGCGACGTACAAGCGGTACGCCGGCCAGGCCGGCTCGGCCGAGGTGGCGCTGTCCATGCTGCCCAAGAAGTGGATCTCCTCCCCAGTCATCGCGGCCAACAAGAGCCAGGACGTGGTGCACCGCACGCTCGGTCCCGGCGGCCTGGTGCTGATCGGTGAGGGGGAGCCCGGGCGGGTCAAGGCGCTCCTGGCCAGCGAGGTGAGAAAGCACGAGCGGGTCGCGTACGGAGTGCCGGTGACCACCGTCGTCATGGGCAACAAGTCTGGCCAGGTGCCTCTGGACAAGCTGGCCGATCACATCCGCAAGCTGCCCAAGACGCTGCAACCAAACCAGGTGACCGACATCAAACAGCGGCTCCGAGCGTTGGACGCCGTCCGGCCCACCATCCCGGTGCCCAAGGGCCCGATGCCGACCAACCCGCGTCAGGTCAAGGGCGCGCGGCAGGCGATGCGCGGGCGCTGACCCGCAACCGCCGTAACCATGCGCGAGCCGCCGGCCCGATTCGGCGACTCCGACCTCCTCGAGGCCCTACGCCGGGACTGGCCCATGGACCTCGACGCGGTCGAGCACCTCCCGGTCGGATTCGGCGCCCACCACTGGGCCGCTTCGCGAGGCGGCCAGCGCCTGCTCTTCGTCACCCTTGACCAGCTCGGTCCGCGCCACTCGTCCGCCTCGTTGGAGGCCGCGTACGCCGGAGCCGCGGTTCTGGCCGCCTCCGGGCTCGAGTTTGTGCTGCCGTCGCTGCCCACGGCGGCGCGCCGGTTCACCACGCCGTTCGCCGACGGCGCCCTGAGCTGCACCCCCTGGCGGGAGGGCGCCGTCGTGGGTGAGGGCGCGGTCAGCGCCGCAGGGCTAGCCGCGAACAACGCGGCGATGCTGGCCCGGCTGCACGCCGCCGACCCGCCGCGGGAGATACCCCAGTGGCGGCCACGGGTCGGCCCGGACTTCGCCGCTGAGCTCAGGCCTCGGCTGGCCGAACCGTGGCCGACGGGACCCTACGGCGAGCCGGCCCGCGCGGCTCTGACCGCCGGCCTGAGGGCGATCAACCGGTGGACCACCCGCTACTGGTCCCTGACGGCGCAGGCGTACGACCGCCCGTGGGTGGCCACCCATGGCGAACCACACACCCGCAACCAGCTGCGGACCGGTCAACGCATACTCCTCGTCGACTGGGAGAGCCTCGCCCTGGCCCCCCGCGAGCGGGACCTGCGCCCCCTGGTCGACTCCGGCTTCGCGAACCTGGTCGACGCGGACGACGCGATGCTCGAGCTGTTCGACCTGGAATGGCGGCTGGACGAGATCGCCCAGTACTCGGACTGGTTCGCCCAACCCCACACGGGCACCGAGAGCGATGCCGTGGCGTACGCGGGGCTGGTCCACGAGCTCGACCGACCGGACTGGTCGACTCCGCTCGAGGCCTGACTAGGCTGGCCCGGCCATGCCCAACCTCGTCAACGCGGAGCGGATCTCCGTCGCATTCGGCACCCGGACTCTGCTCGAGGAGGTCAGTCTCGGCCTCGGCCGGGGTGACGTGGTCGGCGTGGTCGGCCGCAACGGCGACGGGAAGACCACCCTGCTCCAGGTCCTGACCGGCGTACGCGAGCCCGACGCCGGCCGGGTGGTACGCACCGGGGCCACCTCGGTCGGCTACCTGCGCCAGGCCGAGGACGCCGATACGACCGCCACAATCCGGGACGCGATCGTCAGCGGCGAGCCCGACCACGTATGGGCCGCGCAAGCCCA
>DASQUF010000201.1:0-4313 GCA_035641435.1 Propionibacteriaceae bacterium
AGTCGAAGCCGACCAGCAGGGCGGCCTGAGCCGCGCCCGGCTCTGCTGGCCCGACCGCCGCGATCGCCCCCTCCATCCGGTCCAGCACCCGCCGCTCCACCTCCTCGCGGACCACCGCGTACAGCCCGAGCTTGCTGCCGAAGTGGTGGTAGAGCGAACCGGTGGTCACTCCGGCCGCGCGGGCCAGCCCGCCGACGGCCACCCCGTCGTAGCCGTGCTTCCCGAAGGCGGCCAGCGCCTCGGCGGCGAGGCGACCGCGAGCCGAGGACGGCACCGGCACCCACTCCCGCATGCCGCCATAATGCAGTATCTTCTGGGCATAACCTAGTTACGGAGGACCGATGAAGCTCGATTTCTGGTACGCCCCGGTGACCGACCTGCCTGCCGCCCTCGCGCTGTACCGCGACACCCTCGGTTGGGAGGAGGCCTGGCGGGAGGGGGAGTTGACAGCAAGCCTCACTCTGCCCGGTACCGACGTGCAGCTGATGCTCGACGCGCACAACGCGTACGTGCCCGGGCCGATCTTCTTCGTGGACCGGGTCGCGGACTTCCAGCGCGAGCACAGGGACCGGCTGCAGTGGCGATACCCGCCGGCGGCCATCCCGGGCGGTCAGCTGGGCGGCTTCGCGGACGCCTCGGGCAACGTGGTCTACGTGATGGATCAAGCCGGCGACTGACCGCCTCGTAGTCTGCGGTGCGTGACGGACTACCTGGAGGACTTTCTGCCCGACCGCGGCCACCGCAGCCGCCCGCGCGCCTGGCTGGACAGCGACGCACCGCAGCTCAGCCTGAACGGCGAGTGGCGGTTCCGCTGGTCCCCGTCGGCCCGCGGCCTGGATGACGACGCGGTGGCCGCGGTCGACTTCGACGACAGCGGCTGGGACACCCTCGCGGTGCCGTCGCACTGGGTCCTGCCGCCGGGCGGGCCCTATGGCCAGCCGATCTACACCAACGTGCAGTACCCGTTCCCGATCGACCCGCCGCACGTGCCGGACGAGAACCCGACCGGCGACCACCGGCGCGCCTTCGACCTTCCCGACTGGGATGTCGAGCACATCCTGCTGCGGTTCGATGGAGCGGAGTCGCTCTACCGGGTCTGGCTGAACGGCACCGAGGTCGGCATCGCAACGGGCAGCCGCCTGGTGCAGGAGTTCGACGTCACCGACCTCGTCCGGCCCGGCCGGAACGTGATCGTGGTCCGGGTGCACCAGTGGTCCTCGGCCAGCTACCTGGAGGACCAGGACCAGTGGTGGTTGCCGGGGATCTTCCGCGACGTCACCCTGCTCGGTCGTCCGCGCGGGGCGCTCGAGGATGTCTGGCTCCGGGCCGGGTACGCGACCGACGGCACCGGCATGGTGGTGCCGGAGATCGTTGCCGCGGCGGCGGCCTTTCCCGTCGCGGTCGAGATCGCGGAGCTGGGTGTCCGGCAGGAGTTCGCGGATGCCGCGGCGGTGGCCGCGTTCGATGTGGGGTCGGTCGAGCCGTGGAGCGCCGAGGTGCCGCGGCTCTACGCCGCAGAGGTGCGCTCGGCCGGGGAGACCGTACGCCTGCGGCTCGGCTTCCGCACGGTGCGGATCGACGGCGACCAGTTCCTGGTCAACGGACGGAAGGTCGTCTTCCGGGGCATGAACCGGCACGAGACCCACCCCGACCGCGGCCGGGTCTTCGACTCCGAGCACGCCCGGGCTGACCTGATCTTGATGAAGCAGCACAACGTGAACGCCATCCGGACCAGCCACTACCCACCGCACCCCCGAGTGCTCGACCTGGCCGACGAGCTCGGGCTGTGGGTGATCCTGGAGTGCGACCTGGAGACCCACGGCTTCGGCTTCGGCGGCTGGCGGGGCAACCCGAGCGACGACCCCCGCTGGGAGGCGGCGTACCTGAACCGGATCGAGCGCACCGTGGAGCGGGACAAGAACCACCCGTCGGTGATCATCTGGTCACTGGGGAACGAGTCCGGCACCGGCCGCAACCTGGCCCAGATGGCTCACTGGGTGCACCGCCGCGACCCGGAGCGACCGGTGCACTACGAGGGCGACTACACCTGCGCCTACACCGACATCTACTCCCGGATGTACCCCAACTTCGTCGAGACCGAGGCCATCGGCGCCCAGACCGGGCCGATCTCGTACCTGGCCAATCCCGCCGATGCCGGCCGGGTGCGGAGCAAGCCGTTCCTGCTCTGCGAGTACGGGCACGCGATGGGCAACGGCCCGGGGGCGCTGGACCGCTACGACGACCTGCTCACCCGTTATCCACGGCTGCACGGCGGTTTCATCTGGGAGTGGCGCGACCACGGGCTGCGGACGCGTACGCCGGACGGGGTGGGGTACTTCGGCTACGGCGGGGACTTCGACGAGGTGGTGCACGACGGCAACTTCGTGATGGATGGGATGGTGCTGCCGGACGGGACGCCGATGCCGGGCCTGGCCGAGTTCGCCGCGGTGAATGCGCCGGTGACCTTCACCCGCGAGGGCGAGGCGGTAGTAGCCACCAACCGGCAGCACACCCGGTCCACCGCCGGGTTGCGGTTCGTCGGCCGGCTGGAGGTGGACGGCCGGGTAACGGTCGAGCAGCCCCTGGTTGACCCCGGCATCGAGCCGGGCGGCTCGGCCACCCTGGCCCAGCCGGCCTCCCTGCGGCAGGCGGCCGAGGACGGGGAGACCTGGCTGACCGTACGGGCCGAGCTGGCCGCGGACGAGCCGTGGGCGCCGGCCGGGCACGTCGTGGCCCGGGCGCAGTTCCGCGTGGGCGCGGCCGAACCGGCCGTTCCGGCCGCCTGGCCCAGCGATCCCGGCATGGTGCCGACCGAGAGCACCATCGCGCTCGGCCCGGCGACCTTCGACGCGTGGACCGGACGGCTGCGCTCCCTGCACGGGCTGGCTGTTGACGGGCCGCGGCTGGAGCTATGGCGGGCGCCGACCGACAACGACCGCAGCGCGATGCGCGGGTCGTTCGAGCTGGCCGGTCCGGAGGCGACCGATGGCGAAGGAGCGCCGGGGCCGAGCTCGGCGCAACGCTGGTCCGAGCGCGGGCTGGACCGGCTGGTGCACCGGGTACTCCAGGTCGGTGGGCGGGCCCACGACGTCGTGGTGCGGACGCGGGTGTCTGCGGCCAACAGCGAGCTGTTCGTCGACGTCGACTACCGCTGGAGGCTGGCCGATGATCTCGGGCTGCGGGTCGAGGTGACACCGTCGCCCGGCTGGGACTGCACCTGGCCGCGGGTCGGGATACGCCTCGACCTACCGGGCAGCCTGACCGAGGCCAGCTGGTTCGGCACCGGACCGGACGAGTCCTATCCGGACACCCGGCAGGCGGCGCGGGTCGGCCGGTTTCGGGCTCCGATCGATGACCTGGTGGCGAACTACTCGCGGCCGCAGGAGAGCGGACACCGGGCGGAGCTGCGGGAGCTGGCCGTCGCCGACGGCGACGGCGTGCGGCTGCGCGTCCGGACGGCCCCGAACGCCGCAGGACACCGTCCCGGGTTCACCCTGCGGCGGCACACCCCGCAGCAGGTCGACCAGGCCGGGCACCCGCACGAGCTCCCGGCCAGCGAGCAGGTCTACCTGTTCCTCGACGACGCGGTGCACGGAATCGGCTCGCGGTCGTGCGGGATCGACGTCCTGCCCGAGCACGCACTGTGGCCCGGCGCCCGGGCCATCACGGTCTGGTTCGGGACCCCGTGATGTGCCCGAAGCGTGTCGAAGGGCCTCGCGCGTTGCTCAGGCCGCAGACTCAACCTGCGTCGTAGAAGGCCTTGGCCAGGTAGGCGTTCAGGGCCTTCTCGGAGACCCGGAAGCTGCGGCCGAACTGCACAGCCTCCAGCTGGCCCGAGTGGATGAGCCGGTACACGCTCATCTTGGACAGCCGGACGATCGCGGCCACCTCGGCCACCGTCAGGAACTTGCCGCCCGGCAGGTTCGCCCCGAGCGGGGTCACTCCTGCGGGTGCGGCCTGCGCGGACGCAGACTCCTCAGTCATGTTGTGACACCCATTCCTGTACCTCGTCGCGCCGGCTTCCCCTCCGGCGACCCGGGTACTGGTGTGAGAGTAGTGGTAAACGATGCTGCTGGTACAGCAGATGTTCGAAACGGATCTATAACTCAGGGTCGAGACCGAGCTCGGGGAACACCGCTCGCCGGGTGGCGAGGATGGCCTGGTCCAGTCGGCTTTCCGGGGTGAAGCCGTCGGTGAAGGGCTCGAACGACACGTCCACACCGTCGGTCATCGTGGTCGGTGCGCCGTCCCCCATCTCGGCCCGCCAGGCCTCCGGCACCCGGGTCTGCGGGTCCAACGGCTCGCCGCCGACG
>DASQUF010000202.1:0-7825 GCA_035641435.1 Propionibacteriaceae bacterium
ACCCGGCTCGGCCGCCGACACCGCCTCGGCCTCCCGCCGCATCGACTCGACCGGTCGCAGCGCGGCCGCAGCCAGGCTGTATCCCAGCAGCGAAGCAAGCAGCAGCGCGACCGGTCCGCCGAGGAGCAGCTGGGTACGCAGGCCCTCCAGCGCCTCTATGCGGTCGTCGACCGATGCCCCGACGACCACCACGACCGGCCCACCTTGGGTCTGGACGGGTGTGGCCAGCACCCGCAGGGGGTCATCGGAGCCAGGGACCGGCGGCCGGTCGACCATGATCGTTGCCTGGCTGGCGCGAGCGAGCTGGGGCCTGGTGAGCAGCCGATGGCCGCCGACCCCGGGCGCGCTGTCCAGGATGGTGCCGTCCGGGTCGAGCACCTGAGCGGGGTTCTCCTCCCGCTCGACCAGCAGGCGCTCTCCGGCCTCGCGCAGCCCGGAGCCGGACGCGCGGACCAGGGCAGCCACGTCGTCGACGCGACCTCGAAGGCTCTGGTCGATCGTCCGATCCAGCGCCGCACCGACGCGGAGGTAAAGAAACAGCCCCATGGCCATCAGGACGGCGGCCATGCCCACAGCGAAGGCCAGGGTCAGCCGCAGGCGGGTCGGCACTCGCTCCAGGAGAAACATGTCCTCATGCGCCGCGGTCTGGGCAAAGCCGGTAGCCGGCCCCGCGGACGGTCTCGATGGAGCTGTACCCGAACGGATGGTCGATCTTGGCCCTCAGGTAGCCGACGTAGACGTCGACCACGTTGGAGCGGCCATTGTAGCCGGTGTCCCAGGCGTGCCCCAGCAGCTCCCGGCGCGACAGCACCTGCCCGGGCCGGCGCATGAACGTCTCCAGCAACGTGAACTCCTTGGCCGACAACTCGATGGCGGCCTCGCCCCGCCAGACCTGCCGGGTGGCCGGGTCGAGGCGGAGTGACCCCGCCTGGAGGACCGTGGGACGCTCCGGCTGGGCGCGGCGGGTCAGGGCCCGCAGCCGGGCCAGCAGCTCGGCGAATGAGAACGGCTTGACCAGGTAATCGTCGGCGCCGGCGTCCAGGCCGGCCACCCGGTCCTGGACGCGGTCGCGCGCGGTCAGCATGAGGATCGGCGTCCAGACGCCGCCATCACGCAGCGCCCGGCAGACGCCCAGGCCGTCCAGGTCGGAGAGCATCACATCAAGCACGATGACGTCGTAGGCGCTCTCCCGCGCCATCTCGATGGCGTCTCTGCCGGTGCGCGTGACGTCGGCGGCATAGCCCTCCTCGACCAGCCCGCGTCGAAGGAGGGCGGCCATCTTCCGCTCGTCCTCTACCACCAGCGCGCGCACGATTACATTGTCGTCGGTTTCCAGACCACGATCGAACGGAGGGCGGCCCGGCCCGGCGCAACACCTACGGCGATGGCGTCGTGGAGGCGGTCTCGGCGTTCGGCGGCGGAGCCGGAGAACGATCTCTCCTGCTCTTGGCGAACCGCAGGTACAGCGACGGGACCACGAACAGGTTGAGCAGCGTTGCCGTGACCAGGCCGCCGAGGATCACCACGGCCATCGGGTGCTCGATCTCCTGGCCCGGGATCGAGCCGGACACCAGCAGCGGGATGAGGGCCAGGCCCGTGGTCAGGACCGTCATCATGATCGGCACCAGGCGCTCTTTGGCCCCCCGGATGACCAGCTCCCTCCCGAACGGCACGCCTTCGACATGCTCCAGGTGCTGGCAGTGGGTGATGAGCATGATCCCGTTGCGGGCCACGATGCCAAGGACGGTGAGGAATCCGACCAGCGACCCGAGCGAGATCACCCTCGAGCCCAGGAACGCCCCCAGCAGCCCACCTACCAATGCGATCGGCAAGGTGACGAAGGCCAGCGTCGCCAGTCGCCAGCTCTGGAACGAGGCCTGCAGCAGCAGGAAGATCCCGATCGCTGCCGCGCCGGCGAACAGCAGCAGGCGCTGCTGGGCGGCCTGCCGCTCGGTGAACTCCCCGAGCAGCTCGGCGCGGAACTCGAGGGGCCACTCGACCTGGTCGAGGCGGTCCTCGATGTCGCCGACGACCGCACCCAAGTCCCGCGATTCGTCCAGGCTGGCGCCCACGTCGATGTTGCGGAACAACCCCTCGTGATGGACCACGTTGGGGACGGAGACGATGCTGATGTCGGCGACCTGGGCGAGCCGCACATGACCGCCTCCGGGCGTGTCGATGAGCAGCTTCTCCAGATCGGTCACGCTTCGACGCTTCTCAGGTGGACTCCACAGCTGCACGTCGTAGGCCTTGCCGGCCTGGTAGAGGTCGCCGGCCTCCTCGCCCGCCATCATCCAGGCCGCCGCCCGTCGGACGTCGCCGGGCTTGAGGCCGTACCGCTTGGCCGCGTCGAGATCGACCTCGACCTTGACTTGGGGGATGTTGTCCTGGAAGTCCACGTAGTGCTCGCCGATACCGGGGATGTCGGCGAGGATGGCGTTGACCTCCTCAGCCTTCTCCCGCAGGACCTCAAGGTCCTGGCCGAAGATGCGGATCGTGATGGGGTCGCTGGTGCCGGTCAGAACCTCCCTGATCCGCTCCTTCAGGTACGTGAGGACGTCGCGGAAGATCCCGGGGTAGCCGTCGACGACGCCTCGGATGCTGTGGACCGTTTTGTCGTAGTCGACGGACCGGTCAACACTGATCCAGTTCTCCCCGAAGTAGACGCCATATGGTTCGTCGCCCAACAGCGCGTTGCCGATGTGCGAGCCCGCGTTCCGTACACCCGGGATGGCCAGCAGCTCAGCGTTGACCAACTTGGTCGTGCGGACCTCCTCCTGCAGCGAGGTGTCGGGCTTGGCGAGCCAGTGCATCAGGAAGTCCCGCTCCTTGAAGTTCGGAAGGAGCGACTGCCCGAGCAACGGCACCACCACGAGGCCCGCGAGTGTAGTCACCACCACGGCGGCGTAGGCACGGCGTGGCCGGTTGATGATCCGGGACAGGAGCCGGTCGTAGCCACGCTTCAGCGGGGGCACGAGCGGGGATTCCCGATGCTCCAGGGACCTGGGGCTCCGGAAGAAGATGAGGCTGAGCGCGGGCGTGACGGTCAGGGCGACGACCATCGAGGCAAGGAGCGCGAGCGCATAGGAGAGCGCCAGGGGGCGAAAGAACGCCCCGGACAGGCCGGCGAGCATGAAGATCGGCAGGATGGCGACGATCTCGATGAGCGTCGCATAGACGATGGCGCCGCGCACCTCGAGTGAAGCGTCGAGGATGACCCTGGCCGTTGACCGGCCGCCGCCCTCAAGGCGATGCTGCCGCAGCCGCCGTACGACGTTCTCGATGTCGATGATGGCGTCGTCAACAATGTCCCCGAGGGCGATCACGAAGCCGGCGAGGACCATCGTGTTGATCGTGGTCCCTCGCGCATTCAGCACCAGCACCGCCGCGAGCAGTGAGAGCGGGATCGCGACGACACTGATCAGCGCAGTGCGCCAGGAGTACAAGAACAGGGCGAGCATCACGATCATCAACAGCGCACCCAGGACCAGCGCCCTCGTCAGGTTGTCGATCGCGTCCTCGATGAAGGTCGCCGGCCGAAAGATCTGGGAATCGATGGCGATCCCCGACAGGCCCGGTCGCAGCTCGTCGAGTGCCCCCTCGATGCCCCTGGTCACGTCCAGGGTGTTGGCCCAGGGGAGCTTCTCGACGATGAGCATGAGGCCATCGCCCTGGTTGATGACTGCGTCGCCGATGAGCGGTTGGTGGTCCCGGACGAGCTCGGCCACATCGCTCAGGCGGATCCTCCTGCCGTCCTGCGTGACGATCGGCAGGTTGGCCAGGTCCTCGTGGCCGACGATCGGCTGCTCGTGCCGGATCCCGAGCCGCTGGGCCGAGCCCTCGATCCATCCTCCGCGCCCGATGAAATGCCCGCTGGAGTACTGCTGCAGGCCGGCGTCCAGCGCGTCTGCTGTCACCGTCATGGCCTGCTTCAGCGTCACCTTCTGGGCGGCGAGCCGCTCCGGATCGACCTGGACCTGGAGCATCTCCAGACGCTCGCCCCAGATGGGCACATTGGCGACGCCGGGGACCCGCAGCAGCCGAGCCCTGATCTTCCAGTAGGCCGTCATCGACAGGTCCATCAGGTCCAGGTTCGGGTCGGTCGAGGAGAGCCCGATCTTCAGGACCCGGCTGGTGGCCGACAGCGGCTGGAGCATGACGGGCGGGGCCGCCCAGCTGGGCAGCTTGGAGGTGATCGTCGCGATGCGCTCGGCCACGAGCTGGCGGGCCTCGAGGAGATCTGTCCCCTGCTCGAACAGCAGCACGATCTGCGACAGCTGCTGGACCGACCTGGAACGGATGGTCTCCACCCCGGGGATCCCGTTGAACGACTGCTCCATGGGGGTGGTGATCAGCTCTTCGACCTCAGTCGGGCCCAGGCCGATGGCGACGGTGTGGACCTCCACCTTCGGCGGTGCGAACTCGGGGAAGACGTCGACCGCCGTGTTGCCGAGCTGCTGAACGCCGAAGAACATGAGGAACGCGGTCAGGGCGACGACGATGAACCGGAACTTCAGGCTTGCTCCAACGACCCAGCGCATCCTTGCAGCCCCCTTCCCGTCGCTAGTGCCCGACCCCCTCCTCGATCCCGGCCAACTCGGGCACCCCCACCGTCACGACCTCGGTGCCCACGGCCGGGCCACTCGTCAGGTACGCACGGCCTCCCGCCTGCCGGTCGAGACCGACCTGGTGGCGAACGAACACGAGGGGTTCGGGGTTCGTGTACACCCACCAGTGCCCTTCCGGATCGACGAACACGGCCGAGGACGGGACCACCAACCGGTCCCCGGCCTTGTGCACCGGGGTCGTCTGGATGGCAAGCCGCTTGGCCGCCGGCTCCTCCAGGGTGATCCTCTGGACGTGGTCGTTCCCGGGGATCGGCTCCACGTGTGCCGGCTCGTGCTCGATGGTGTACGCGTCCGCCACCGCCCCAGCGCAGGAGGAAAGGAGCAGGATGGCCAGCAGCGGCAGGGCCACTCTAGGCAGGCGGGCCCACCGCAGGACGCCGGCCTTGTCCTCGGCCAGGGTCGACCGCTGCTCCGGGAGCGGTTCCGGGATCGGTGAGAGCAGCTCGTCGGTCCAGCTCTCGTCATCGGAGACCGACCCGAACCGCAGGTAGAGCACCGGGACCACGAACAGGGTGACCAGCATCGTCGTCAGCAGCCCGCCAAGGACGACGACGGCCATCGGGTGCAGGATCTCGAACCCGGGGACGCTGCCGACGGCGACGATCGGTGCCAGGACCACCGCCGCCGCCAGCCCCGACAGCAGGGTCGGCGCAAGGAGGTCTCTGGTGCCGCGGATGACCAGCTCGGCTCCGAACGGCGTGCCCTCGGTCCGCTCCAGGCGTTGATAGTGACGGATCAGCACGACCACACCCCGGGCGGTGATCCCGAGGACACCGATGAGCCCGGCGATCGAGCCGAGCGTCAAGGTGCCACTGGTCAGGAGTACCGCGACCACGCCGCCCACGAGGGCGAGCGGGAGTGCGAGGAAGGTCAGGGCCGCGAGGCGCCAGCTCGCGAAGGCGGCCTGCAGCAGCAGGAAGACCGCGAGCGCGCCGGCGACGGTCACGGCCAGCAGGCGGGTCCGGTCGGCCTGCTGCTCCTGGAAGCCGCCGAGCAGGGCGGCGTGGTGCTCCAGGGGGAAGTCCACCTGCTCGAGCAGCCCGTTGACCTCGTCCGCGACCGCGCCGACCTCACGGCCCGCGACATCGGCGGTCACGTCCAGGTAGGTGGCGATGGACTCGTGCCGGATCACGGCTGGGTTGGGGACGACCCGCACGTCGGCCACCTGGCCGACCTGGACCTGGTCACCGTTGGGCGTGTCGATCAGCAGCTGCTCGATGTCGCGCTGGCTCTGCCGGATCTCGGGTGTGCCCCAGACGACCACGTCGAAGACCTTCTGCTGCTCGAACAGGTTGCCGACGGTGATTCCGCCGAGCAGGGAGGCGGCTGCCCGGCGGACGTCCCCGGGCTTGACGCCGACTGCCTGGGCGCGGGCGAGATCGACCTTGACCTGGACGGTTGGCTCCTCGAGGGGACGGTCGACCTGGGCTCTCGCCACGCCGTCGACGCCGGCGACCAGCCCCCGCACCTCGTCGGCCTTGGCGTTCAGCACGTCTGGGCTCTCGCCGTAGATGCGCACCACGAGGTCGTCGTCGGAGCGCCCGAGGACCTCGGTGACGCGCTCATCCGAATGCGTCAGCACGTCGGTCGACACATCCCGGTAGCGGACGACGGTGTCCTGGATGGAGGCCACGGTGGCGTCGTAGTCGGCCGCTGGGTCGATCTTGACCCAGATCTCGCCCGAGTTGACGTTGACGATCTGATCCGACATCACGGCCCGCCCGACTTGGCCGCCGACGTTGACGACTCCCGGCACCGATCCCAGGTCCTGAACGGCCCGCTGGGTGATCTCGGTCATCCTGGGAAGGGACGTGCCCGGTGGGGCCTCCACATGGACCAGCACGTCGCGCTCTTTGAGGGACGGCCGCAATGAGGTGTCCAGGAACGGCATCGTCACCAGGCCGATCGCCGCGACGACGGCGGCCACCGCCAGGGCGGCGCCGGTGCGCGTGACGAGCCCGGGAGCGACCCGGTCATAGCCGCGACCCAGCCAGCCGGACACCGGGGACGCCGACCGCCGGAGTGGCGCGTTCGCCAGCAGCATCACGGCCAGCACGGGCGTGACCGTGAGGGCCACGAGCATGGACCCCGCCACCGCCAGCAGGTACGACAGCAGGATCGGGGGCAGGAACGCGCCACCTTCGCCGCGCAGGAACAGTAGGGGAATCGTCGCGGCCGCGACGACCAGGACGGCGTAGAACACTGAACCGCGCGTCGCGGCGGACGCGTTGACGACCCTCGTCCACACCGAGGCGCCGTCGTCCTCCTTGTGCCGCCGGAGGTGGTCCGCGAGGCGGTGGGTGTCGGTGATCACATCATGGAGGACGGCGGTGAGGCTGAGCACGAGCCCGGCAATGACCATGAAGTTGACCGGGGCACCGCGGAGGTACAGCACGACCGCCGCTGCGGCAAGCGCAACCGGGATGGGTGCGACACAGACCAGCAACCTGCGCCAATCCCACAGGAGCGCGCCGAGGAGGAGCAGCAGGAGCAGCCCGCCAACCAGCAACACCCACCGCAGCCGCTCGAAGGACGACTCGATGAAGGACGCGGGACGGTAGAGGGAGGAATCGATCCGCATGTCGCCAAGGCCGGGCCGCATGGCGTCGAGGGCGGCCTCGACGCCGTTGGTCACCTCGACGGTGTTGGCGCCTGGGAACTTCTCGACAACCAGGAGCAGGCACCGCTCCCCACCCGGACAGATGGCGTCGCCGATCAGCGGCTGGTGATCCTCGACGACCTTGGCCACGTCGCCCAGCGTCTTCGGGGTCCCGCCACCAGGCTGGCCCTCGAGCGGGACCTGGGCAAGCTCTGTGGCCGTGGTGATGGCCTGCTCGTGGAAGATGTCGAGCCGCTGGTTGACGGTGTCGATGAATCCTCCGGTGCCTGGGCTGGAGGCCTCCAGGAACGAGAGGGGCGAGACCTCGAGTGCGTTCCCTGTCGTCTCGATGACCTGCTGGAGCGTCGTGCTGTTCTGCCGCAGCCGTTGGGGGTCGACGAGGACCTGCAGCTGCCGGTCCCTGAAGCCCCAGACGGAGACGTTGGCGACGCCGGGGACACCCATCAGGCGCGGGGTGATCGCCCAGCGGGCGAGGACCGATACCTCGATCGGGCTCAGCGCGTCCGAGTACAGCTTGATCATCGAGAGCCGATTGCTGGAGGACAGGGGCTGGATCATCTGCGGCAGCTCCGCCACC
>DASQUF010000203.1:0-5834 GCA_035641435.1 Propionibacteriaceae bacterium
CATGACCGACCGGGTCCGGGTCAGCTGGTGATGTCCTTGCGGAGGAAGTGCCAGAAGGCGAAGCCGACCAGCAGGATGGCGTAGCCGACCGACCACAGCCCGCCGGTGATCATGTCGGAGTAGTCGACGTGAGCGGCCAGGGCGTCGGCCCAGGCGTACGCGTAGTGTCCCGGCAGTCCCTGGCGGATCTCTCCGAGCGCCGGGATCGAGTCCAGGATTGCGCAAATGATCATCATCAGCACCGCCCCGCCGACCGCGGCGAGTGGGGCGTCGGTGGTCACCCCGATGGCGAAGGCGGCCGCCCCGACGACCGACAGCGACACCAGCAGGTAGGCCACGATGACCAGCAGCCGGACGGCGATGGTCGGCCACTCCAGCTGCTCCCCGGTGGGGCCGACCAGGTTGCCCCAGCCGTACGCGATCCCACCGACCAGCAGCGTCCAGGCCGGCAGGAAGAGCAGCGCCACCACCGACGAGAGCGCGGCGACCACCAGCTTCTGCCGCAACAGCCGCTCCCGTCGCACCGGCGCGGCGAGCAGGTAGCGGAGGCTGGACCAGCTGGCCTCCGACGGCACCGTGTCGCCCGCGAACAGGGCCACGATGATCACCAGCAGGAAGCCGGTCGACGCGAACAGGGTGAACACGACCAGGTTCGCCCCGCTCTCCTGGGCCAGGTCGACGAACCCACGCTGGCCGCTGTCGGACTCGTCCTGGCCCAGCCAGAACGCGAGCACGAGGATCAGCGGCAGCACGGTGAGGACAACGAAGATGCCCTGGGTGCGCCGCCGTCGCAGCTGGCGACCGATCTCGGCACGCAGCGGCAGGGCCCGTCGGGTCGTGATCTCAGCCACGGCCGTCGCCGTTTCGCCCGTCCCCGCCCACCAGGCTGAGGAAGACCTCCTCGAGGTGCCGGTGCCCGTCCACCGAGTCGACCCGGTAACCGACCTCGACCAGCTCCCGGACCAGGTCGGCGCGCGGCACCCCGCCGTTCACCCGCAGCCGGTCACCGGTCCGCACCACGGAGATGCCTCGCTCGCCGAGATGCCGCTCTGCTGCGGCCACGTCCTCGCCGTCGGCCAGCCCGATCACGGTGACCTCGTCGCTGGCGGTCAGCGTGCTCACCGCGCCGGTCAGCACGATCTTCCCCTTGTCCATGACCACGACGTGGGAGCAGGTGTGCTCCACCTCGCCGAGCAGGTGCGAGGAGATGACCACGGTCCGTCCAGCCGCGGCGTAGTCGGCCAGCACCTCGCGCATGGCCTTGATCTGCGGCGGGTCTAGCCCGTTCGTCGGCTCGTCCAGCACCAGCAGCGAAGGCAGCCCGAGCATGGCCTGGGCGATGCCCAGCCGCTGCCGCATCCCGTGGCTGTAGCCGCGCACCTTGCGGTGGAGGGCCGACCCCAGGGCGGCGATGGCCAAGGCCTCGTCGAGGTGAGCCTCCTCCGCCGGGCGGCCGGTGGCCTGCCAGTACGCGTCGAGGTTCTGCCGACCGGTGAGGTGGGGCAGGAAGCCGGGACCCTCGATGAACGAGCCGACCGAGGCCAGCACGTCGGCCCCGGCGTGCACCGGCTCACCGTGGACGAAAATCTGACCGGAGTCCGGCCGGATCAGCCCGACCAGCATCCGGATGGCCGTGGTCTTGCCCGCCCCGTTCGGCCCCAGCAGCCCGACCACCTGGCCGGGCTCGGCGCGGAACGAGATCCCGTCCACCGCCCGGAACCCGTCGGCGTAGGTCTTCACCACGTCGGTGACCACGAGCGGGAGGTGGGCGAGCGCAGGGTCCGGGTGGGCCGCGCGGTTGCGCCGCCACAGCCAGACCACGCCGGCGAGCGCGGCCAGGGCGAGCAGGGACACCACCACGATCAGCGGCACCGGCACGTCGAGGTCGTCGCGATCCAGCACCTCGAGCATGATTTCGGGCAGCACCAGGTGCGGCTCGCCGGCCAGCGCGACCGAATAGACGGCCGACTGCTCAGGGAGGGCGTACGCCTGGTCGGTTGTCGCCACCACGACCTGGAGCCGGTGCTCGACCGGCACCTGATGAGCTATGGCCGGCAGGGCGACCGTCACCCGCGTCGGTCGACCCGGCGTGAGCCCCGACAGCCGGACCGGAGCGATTGTCCGGTGCGGCAATACCGCCGAGCTGGGCACCAGCCCGCCCCGACCCGGTGCGCGGCTCTCGATGTCCGGACCCAGGTCCCACAGTGAGACGAACAGGGTTGCCGACTCCGCGCTGGCGGTGACCTCCAGGTCGACCCGGCCGCTGCCGATCACGGCCACCGGGTCGCGGACCGGATCCGTCGTGAACGTCGCCGCCTGGCCGGGCAGCACGCCGAGCGCGTATCCGGCTGCGCTGGCGGCGCCCGCCAGGGCCCCGCCCCCGCCTGGCAGGTTGGTCAGCGCGGCGGGGCTGCCGCCCGGCGGCGCGAGGATCGTCTGCGCGTCGCCCTGCAGCTCCAGCCGGCGCTCCCCCGGCGGGATACCGCGACCCGGGTACGCGGCCGCCACTCTGGTCTCGGGGTCGCGTACGCCACCCCGGCCGACCAGTGGCGTCTCCGGCACCAGCACCGAGAAGGCGGGATCGGTCGTCTCCTCGCCTCCGTTGAGGTAGCGCCCGAACCAGCTGCGCAGGTCCGCCAGGAGGGCGTCGACCGACATGTCGCCGTCGTGACCGCCGGCCACCCAGGTCAAGCGGGCGGGCGTCGCCGCGGGCAGGCCGCGCAGGTTGGCGTCGGCCTGGTCGAGCGGGAACAGCGTGTCGTCCTCGCCGGCGACGATCAGCGTGGGGGCGGTGATGTCGGCCAGCACAAGGGCCGGACCCGACTCGGTCAGCAGGTCGACCAGCGCCGCGCTCACCTGTCCCGTCTCGGCCGCCTGGCGATAGCCCGAGCAGAGCTCGGCGGTGAAGCGCCCGCAGATCGGGTCACCGCCCGCACCTCCGTTCGGCGTGGGACCGCCGCTGCTGAACAGGCGCGATGCCCAGCCCTGCTTGAACACCCCCGTCCCGCCCACCGGCGTCACGTCGGCCAGGGACTCGGTGGCGCCGGCGACCCGGTACTGCGGGAACAGGGCCCGGTCCAGCCGGTTCCAGGTGAACGCCGGCACGATCGCGTCGACCCGCTTGTCCAGGCCGGCGACCAGCAGGGCCAGCGCCCCGCCGTACGAGGCTCCGGCGAACCCGACAACCGGGTCACCACCAACCTTGAGCACCTCGGGCCGCTGGGCCGTCAGGTCCACGATCCGCCGCGCGTCCGCCCCCTCGTAGTCCGGGTGGTTCAGGTGGATCAGCCCGCCAGAGGCGCCGAACCCGCGCGCGGTGAAGGTGATCACGGCAAAACCGTCCTGGGCCAGGGTCCGACCGGTGTCCGCCACGTCGTCCTTGGTGCCGCCGAAGCCGTGAGCCAACACCACAGCGGGCCGGGGCGTGGCGGGGTCGGTGGTCATCACGGTGACGTCCAGCCGGACCGGACGGCCGTCGGACTCCGGCGTCCCGGCGACGGTCAGCACTGTCTCGCTCACCGGTTCCTCCGCGTACGCCGGCAGGATCGGGGCGGCCGGGGTGCTAGCCAGCAGCACACCGCCGAGCAGCGCCGCAACGGCTGGGAGGCGACGCATGCGCCCATCTTGCTTGACCGCACAATGCGAGCAGCCCGTCTGAACGCAGTTCAGATGAACATTCCCGGCAACCTCTTGCGCCGGTATACGCGCACCCGATAGGAAGATTTTTAGTCCGGTGCGCCAAAATGCCGTCTGCACCGATCGGGGTGGCGGTTTCGACCACATTCTCCGCGGGGGGCGGCGCGCGCACGCAGTCCCAACGGAGAGGCTGACTGTGCCGTCGACGATTCGCAAGAAGACTCTGAGCCTGCTCGCCGCGGCGACCCCGCTGGCGCTGGTACTCGCCCCGCTGCCGGCCCCGGCGGCGGCCACGCCGCCTCCGGTGGTCGACCGCGATCTGGCCCGATCACCTGAGCTGTCCGAGACCAGGCGACTGGAAGACCGTCGCGTCGTGGTCACCGGCGACCGGGCGTGGGCGCTGGGCACCGCTGACGGCTACTACCCGGCCGCCGGCTTCCACACCCGTGGCGAGATGGGCGGCTTCTGGCTGCCCAACGTGAAGATGCTCGACGGCATGTGGTTCGGCATCAACGGCGACTGGATCGGCCCCGCCACCCGGACCACGTCCGGCTGGGGCTACGTCCGGGCCGACCTGCCGACCACGAACGGCGTTCGGGCCAGCCGGACCGACTTCGTGCCCGACGGCGTGTCCGGCGTGCTGGTCGGACTGACCCTGCGGGCCAACCGGAACCGGACGGTCCGACTGCGCGCCGACGCCCACTCCGAGCTGTTGGGCTCCTACCCGTGGGGTGAGACCACCCCCAGCCAAACCACCGAGAACCTGCCGGACACCGCCACCATCGGCAGTCGGCACATCCTGTTCCGCGACCGCGGGAAGCCGCCACACCCGAACAGTGAGCGCCATGACTGGTCAGCCGCCTTCGGCTCCACGCTGAAGCCGGCCGCCGCCCGGATCGGCGAGGACTTCCGCGGGCCACAAGACCCTGCCGTGATCTGCCCGGCGTCCGGCCCGAACGCCCCAACCCAGCCGGACCGCTGCGACGACACCGAGTACGGCGAGGGCGCCGGTGGCCGGCTCACGTACAAGGTCCGACTGCGCGCCGGTGAGGTGCGCACCGTGTGGTTCGCGGTCGGCGGCTCAGCCTCCAGTCCGGCGGACGCCCGCGTCCAGCTGCGGAAGGCCCTGGACGACCCGGAAGGGGCGCTGGCCGACAAGGTCGACCAGCGGAGGCGGATCGACCGGCGCACCGTGGTCGACCTGCCCGGGAACCGGCTGGTGGAGGACAGCGTGCGCTGGTCCAAGCAGATGTTGGCCGCCTCTGAGCAGCGGGTCGAGGACCTCGACCTGCGGTGGGTCGAGGCGGGCAAGCGATACCCGTCGCCGGAGGGCACCCTCGACCAGATGCGCTGGTTCGGGGCGGGCTGGCCGGACTACACCTGGCTGTTCGGCACCGACGGCGAGTACACCGCGTTCGCCGCGGTCGCGGCCGGGCAGTTCGGCGTGATCAAGGACCACCTGCGGGCGCTCCGTGACGTGTCGAACGTGATCAACCCCGACTCCGGCAAGATCGTGCACGAGGTCACCCCCGACGGGGCGGTCTACTTCGGCGCGGACGAGGACGAGGGGAACACCGACGAGTCGTCGAAGTACCCCTCTGCCGTGGCGCTGGTCTGGCGCTGGACCGGTGACCGGGCCTTTCTGACCGACCTCTACCCGGCCAGCAAGCGGGCGATGGAGTTCGTCGCCAGCCTTGACGAGGACGGGGATGGCTGGCCCGGCGGTCTGGGCAACGTCGAGCGCCCGGGCATGGGCGAGGAGAAGCTCGACAACGCCGTCTACACCATCCGCGGCTACGCCGACCTGGCCGACATGGCGGCCGCACTGGGGGACGACGAGACGCGGCGCTGGGCCGTGGGCAAGGCCCGGGCCCTGCTGCAGAAGTTCGAGCAGGACTGGTGGTACGGCGGCGACACCCGCTCGTACGCCGACTCGCTGGAGGACCCGGGCAACGAGAAGGTGTTCCAGCGGCACTGGATCGGCCTGACCCCGACCGACGCCGTGCTGCCGCGCATCGCCGGGCGGGCGGCCGGACCCCTGGCCTCCCGGGAGCACGCCCGGGCCACACTGAACGAGCACGAGCAGTCCTGCTACACCGATGAGCTCGGCCTGTTCCATACCGGGACCGGGCCCACGTCGGCTCCCGGGGGTAACCCGGGCGACAGCTGCGACTCGGTGGTCTCGGCGGTGCCGGGCG
>DASQUF010000204.1:0-14549 GCA_035641435.1 Propionibacteriaceae bacterium
GATAACTGCGGTTGTGGTTGCGGCGCGGCCAAGTAGCCAGGCCGAGGGCCGGGTAAGCGTGCTTGCCAGTGCCATGATGCCGATTGCGATCGAGCTGGCCGCGAGTACCGCCACGACGTGCACGGCGGCGTAGTTCGGCCGGCCGGCGACGAAGGTTAGCGTGGCGTCGGCGTCGGCGGCCGGGGTGTCACCGTGCAGCAGCCGTGCCGTGGTGAAACCGAGCGTCCCGATCAGGAGGCAGACTCCTCCGGTCTTCAGGCTCAGCGTCCTCGCAGGAAGCTCATCTTCGACGATCTCCTGGGCAGCCATGCCGGCGCTCCTCTTAGTTTGCTCGGGACCGGCCGCTGCTACTTCTGTGCCATACAGATTCCACCCGGTCACAGTCCCGCGAACTCTGCCGGCTTCAGGCGGTCAGCCTCGGCGTTTGGCGCGGCGACTGCAGGTACGACCGGGATCAGCGCAGCGACAAGCGTCGCCCCGACCATGATCTTCGTGGTCGGCATGCGTTCGCGTATGTGCCTGCTCATGCGCGGAGTCTTCCGCATACGCCCACTGTTGCAGATGTCCGCGACGACGTGCGACAGCCCCGGGAGCGGACGCTCACGGACGATGGAGGTCGGCGACCGTCGTATAGGCGCCGCCGTCACCGCTACCCCGGACAGGGAAGATGGAGAACGTTGGATGAGCAGGATGTGTGCGCACTTCACAGCAACTGTGACAGCAACGAGGGGCGCGGGTCCGCACCACTCGGGATCCATCCGGACAAGCCTCGCCGGCAACGGACAGCAACAGATTCACGCGGACGCCCTGCCTGGTCCTGAGGCGTAGGACCTGCCCGCTGGGAGGCCTCGGCCAGGTTATTCGGCAGCTTGTCCGGCGGTGATGGAGCACTCGACCGCTCCACGCTCAGATCCGGGAGCGACACCGAAACCAGAATCTTGCGTTGAAAGCGCGAAGGGTCTGCTCGTCGGAGGAACTGACGCCCTCTCGCTCTCGCTCCAGTGAACGGTCAGTCCGGCCCGGCGCCGCCGCCCTCGGCGTCGACGAGGCGACGGGAGTACTCGTCCGCCATCCGGCGGGCTTCGGCCTCGGCGTCCACCGATCCCCAGTCCGTGCGGATCCGCGCCTCGAGGTCGCGCATCTGCGCGTCGAAGTCGTCGCGAGCGGCTCGGCGCGCCTCGTCGTTCGCGTTCCGCACGGCGCGCACCGCCGTGTCGACGATCCGGCGCTCAAGCAGCACGACGATCCCGACGAGCAGCAGCGTCGTCCCGACATTGGCCAGCACGCCCGCGACGTAGCCGGTGCGACCCGCATCCGGCACGATCGCCCTCCCGGCCGCGATCGCGGCGAGGCCGAGCACGACGCACCCCGCGATCCACGCCCACCGGATGCGCGGGTGGGCAGGTCCATCCACCCGTTCAGCGTACGACTCGGGCCTCAGTAGTCCTCGTCGCTCGAACAGGTGCGCTGCTCGCCGCGCGGCTTCGAGCTCGGCACGCGTAGCCTCCGGCGCAGATGGCTCACCACGACGGCACCTACGCCAACCGCCTTGTGCTCGGCAAGCGCTTCAATGAGAACCCGCCCATCGCCCTAGTCACCGTCCCATGGACGCCCTTCATGCCCTCAACATCGGTGGGAGTTCACTGGTGTCGACCCTGGCGATAAGGTCCAGCCATGCAACGTCAGGCCCGAGCTCCCGAGACCCAACCGTTCGGCGCGGTAGCCTTTGAGGCCGGCGACGGGACCGTTCTGCGGTGGCTGGGCATGGCCGGGTTCATGATCAACAGTCGCGGCACGACGGTGATGGTCGATCCCCTGCTGGGCGGTTTCGACATGCCGGTGATGATCGAGTTTCCGATCGCCGTCGGAGACGTGCCACGCCTGGACGCCGTGCTGGTCACACACAGCGACAACGACCACTACAGCGTGCCCACCTGTAGTGATCTAGCTCCGGTGACCCGTGAGTACCACTCGACGCAGTACGTGGCTTCGCTGATGGAACAGCAAGGCTTGCCGGCGTACGGTCACGACATCGGCGAGCACTTCGCGGTCGGACCGCTGGGCGTGCAGGTCACGCCCGCCGACCATGCGTGGCAGAACGAGTCTCCCGGCGCGAGCGACCGCACCTTCCAACCGGAGGACTGCTGCGGCTTCTGGATCGACACACCAGACGGCACCATCTGGGCGCCCGGCGATTCACGGCTCATCCCCGACCATCACCTGCGCATGCCCACCGCCGATGCCATGCTGTTCGACTTCTCCGACAGCGAGTGGCACTTCGGACTCGACGGCGCGATCGCGATGGCGAACGCCTACCCACACACCCCATTGCTGCTGTACCACTGGGGCAGCGTGGATGCTCCCGACTTCCCGCCATTCAACGCCGACCCGGACTCGTTGCCGGACCGGGTCGAAAACCCGGAACGGATTCAGGTCCTGGCGCCCGGCGAGCCATACGTGCTGCGGCGACTGCAGAGCTGATCAGATGCAACAGTGCCATTGCCTCATCGCGTCCATCGTCGTCCCATCACAAGCCGACGAGCGCCGATCGAGCCTTCCCACCTGGCCTGCTGCCCTTTGCAGACAGGGGCTCCGCTCCCCGCACCCGGTGTCACAGTGTCGCGGTTTTCAGGGCTTCTCGGGCCTCCGTAGCGAGGCGGACGACGAGGTCGGCTGCTGGTAGGGGCTTGGCCAGGGCATGGGCCTGGCCGGCCCAAAGGTGGAAGCTGTCAGTGTCGCCTCGGGTTCGTGCGGCTGCGCGCAGCGGGGCGGTCAGGTGGTGAATCTCGGGGTACGCGCTCGGCGCCTCGGCGTGGTCTTGGAGGAAGCGGTTGATGATTCCCCGGGCTGTCCGGCCCGTGAACGCTCGGGTGAGCGCGGTGGGTGCGTCGTCGCGGCTGATCATGTCCCGGTGAGCGGACACCGTTCCCGCTTCGGGGCAGAGCATGAACGCAGTGCCCAGCTGGGCGGCCGCGGCGCCACAGGCAAGCACTGCGGCGACGCCACGGCCCGTGATGAGCCCGCCGGTCGCCACCACCGGTAAGCCGTCGTTGACGGCGGCTTGCACCAGCTGCAGCAGAGCGAGGAGTCCGATGTCGCCCGGTTGTGCGTCATCGAAGCCGCCCCGGTGGCCGCCGGCCTCCACGCCCTGCACGACCAGGGCGTCCGCGCCGGCCCGCTGTGCTGCTCGGGCCTCACCAACCGTGGTGACGGTGACCCAGACGGCCGAGCCGGACGACTGGAGCCGGTCCACCTGGGACGGTGTCGGGCAGCCGAAGGTCAGCGATACGACCGGGGCCGGCTGCTCGCAGATCAGGTCCAGCTTCTCGCTGTACCCGTCGTCGTCCCACCGTGGATGGCCCAGGCCGACGCCCTGCGCCTGGGCTTCGTTCCGCAGCCTGTCGGCGTACACGTTGACTTCGACCGCACCCACCCCATGGCCGGGCGGGGCGAACAGGTTGATGCCGTACGGCACGCCGGCCGGTACTAGAGAACGGACCTCGGCTAGTTCGCGCTCGACCTGATCGACGGTCTTGTAGCCCGCGGCCAGGAAGCCGAGCCCCCCGGCGCGGGAGACCTCAGCGGCCAGGGCTGGCGTTGACGGCCCTCCCGCCATTGGCGCCTGCACGATTGGATACCTCAGGCTGTGAAGAATCAGCCGGCTCATCCTCATAGCCTGCAGTACGCCCGGTGATGGGCGATTCGCATCAAGCCGGGTCCCGACCAGCTGGTCCTTGACCTTGCCGCCCATCACATCCCGGTGACTTGCCGGGTGCTCGGCCTTTCGAAGTCCGTCCCGGTCGGGTGCGGCAGAACTCAGCGGGGAGTTCGGGCGGTCTGGCTTGGTGCCGCGCTGGGCGGTTCTGCCGCGGCGCTCGGTCCCGACTCTGCGGTTGCTGAGGGTTCTACCGAGGGCTCCGCGGATGGTTCGACCGTGGGAGCCGATTCGGCCTCCGGAGTGTCGGAGGAGTCCGCGGTCGGAGTCGCATCTGTCGATTCGCTGGGCTCCGCCGAGTCGGTCGACGCGGGAAACTGCTCATCCGTCGGCCGGTCCTCGGATCCATCCTGCTGGACCTGCGAGAACGTCGTACCGCTGCCGCCGGACAAAGCCCGTCCGGCGATCGCCTCATACATGGTCAGCGCGCCGCCGGCGAGGGCGAAGATCGCCACGGCGCCGACCACAGAGCTCAGCACGAGGGACCGGCGCCGACTCGTCCTGGCGGACGTGTCCGCCTTGGACCACGACTGAGGTGCCGCCGTGGAACCACTGGGCACCGACTTCGGAGCCGACGGACCCTTAGTTCCAGCCGCTTGAGTCCGCCGTCCGCCGATGACTTCGCGTACGGCCGCGCTCGTCCGGCGCAGGGATGCGGTGTAGAGCCCGCCGGCCACGGCGGCGATCACACTGGCCAGGGCGGCACCGACAACGGTGCCCTCCACGCTGAAGCGGGACCCAAGGCCTGCCGCGGTCATCGCGGCCAAAGCGCCGCCCATCACCTGGATGGGGGACAGATCGAGCAAGGACTTCTTCTCCTGCTCGGTCGCGGGCTTCGTGTCGGAATGTTGCTGGGTGGTCTGGTCAGTTGCTGGGGCGGCGGTATGGCGCTCAGTCATGGTGGAAACAAGGTCCTCGTGGTGGGCGTCAGCTGGCCGGACTCCGGCGTCCTTCTGCTCCCAACGCCCGAAGGCCTCGAGATGATGCCAACGACTCGATCCCCGTGACCAAGACCACAGCAGCCTCAGACTCAACCGTGGCATGACAGTGACGCGAGATGTCCCCTTGTCACCGCGTGTCGGGGTCGACCAGGTGTCGAGCGCGGCGGCGCAGTGGAGCCGATCGGCTGGTGCCGGATGTAACACCTCGAGGTCGCACCGGCAGGGGCCGAAGGCCGATGACCAAGCCGGAGAAGGCGGGCACCCGGCTCCTGCACCAGGTCGAAACGCATCCGTACACCACCGCATCGTCTGGCAGCTCCTCGACAGGTCGCTCCGGTCCTCGATGTCGGCCCGACCAGGGACCTACGACTGCTTCATCCGCAGGCACATCCGGCTCGCCCTCGGATCGCTACCGCTAGCACCAGATCGACGTCGAAACTGGACGCCTTTCTACGCGGCGCTTCGGCCGATCCCGTGAGCACTCCGACAGCCGGCGACAACCTGCACGCCGGACCGGCCATCGCATCGCTGCGACGACACGCCCCCGCGCCCTAGGCTCAGACCCCATGAACCCGGTGGAGGCGCTGAAGCGAATCGCGTTTCTCCTCGAGCGCTCGCAGGCGCCGACGTATCGGGTCGCTGCGTTCCGTCGCGCCGCCGAGACGATCACCGCGCTCGAACCCGGCGAGTTGGAACGCATGGCGACCAACAATCGGCTTCGCTCCCTGAAGGGGATCGGTGAAGTGACGGAGGCCGTGATCCTGGAAGCACTGGCGAGCAAGGTCCCCGAATACCTTGCGAAGTTGGAAGCGGAACCGCCGCCCTTTGCTGTTGCCGGCGATGCGCTCCGGAGAGCGCTGCAGGGCGACTGCCACACGCACTCGCTCTGGTCCGACGGCGGCAGTCCCATCATCGAGATGGCGCACGCTGCGCGTTCGTTGGGTCACGAGTACATCGTCATGACCGATCACTCACCCAACCTCACCATTGCGAACGGACTCTCGACTGAGCGTCTCATGCGACAACTCGAAGAGATCGAGAGCGTCAACGGTCAGCTTGCGGCTGAGGCAGAGTCCGGAGCGCGACCGTTTCGTATTCTGAGCGGCATCGAGGTGGACATCAACGAGGATGGAACTCTCGATCAGACCCGGGACGTGCTCGGGGCACTGGACATCGTCGTCGCGAGCGTGCACTCCAAGCTGCGTTCACCCAGCGACGTGATGACGAAGCGCATGCTCGCGGCAGTCGAAGATCCGAATATGGATGTCCTGGGACATTGCACCGGCCGGATTGTTGTCGGTCGTGGACGTCCGCAGTCCGAGTTCGACCATGCAGCCGTATTCGCCGCGTGCCGAGATAACGACGTCGCAGTCGAAATCAACTGCCGGCCGGAGCGGAAAGACCCGCCCCGCGATCTGCTGAAACTCGCGGTCGATATCGGCTGCCGTTTCTCAGTCGATACCGATGCACACGCACCGGGTCAGCTCGAGTGGCAGTACATCGGCTGCGACCGCGCCGCGGAGTGTGGTGTCACAGAGGACCGCCTGATCAATGCCGGCCCGGCCGGGATGTTGTTGACCTGGAGCGCGTCGCGCCGGTAGGTCTGATGGGGTCGCGGCGGGCCCTGCGCTGATGGTCAGCCGCGCAGGATCTTGTCCATCGGCTTTCCCTTGGCGAGCTCGTCGACCAGCTTGTCCAGGTAGCGAATCCTCTGCATGAGGGGATCGTCGATGGCTTCCACGCGCACCCCGCACACCACCCCCGTGATCGATGAGGCATTCGGGTTGAGTCGAGCATCTGCGAAGAAGCCTTCGAATGTCGTGCCCGCGGCGAGGTGGCCACTCAACTCGGACTCGTCGAAGCCGGTGAGCCAGCCGATGACCTGATCGAGGTCGGCCTTCGTGCGCCCTTTCTTCTCCACCTTGGTCACGTAGTGGGGATAGACCGAGGCGAAGCTGGTGGTGAAGATTCTGCTCACGTCCGCAAGGGTAGTGGCGGCGAGGGTGACCACCTCCTCGCTGCAACCGGGCCGCGCCTTGCCGGGTGCCTTGATGCACCTGTGCGGCGGCGGTGGCCGGCGGCCAGCTCGGAACAAGCAACTGGGGCAGTCGACTTGCGGCTCAGTGGGCTCGGGATGGAGCCTCGGCGGTGTCACAGCCTCTGGTCAACGCCCGCACGAGACGTCAACGAGCGGGGTTGACGATGGTCATGCCGGCGACTGTCGCCCGGTCGAACCCGGGCAGCATCGCCGCCGCCTCGCCGAGTCCGATGGTCCGTTCGATCAACCGCTGGGGCTGCAGCGAGCCCTGCTCGATGAGCGCCATCATGCCCGGATAGTCGACCGCGGCCATCCCGTGACTGCCCAGTACGTCTAGTTCCCAGCCGATCACCCGCGCCATCGGCACCCGCGGATGACCGCCGACCGGCGGCAGCAGGCCAACCTGGATGTGGCGACCCCGACGGCGAAGGCTGAGGATCGCATCGGCACAGGTCTGCTCGCTGCCCACCGCGTCGACAGCGACGTGGCTGCCACCGCCGGTGAGGTCGGCAACAGCGGCCGGGATGTCGGTGCCGTCGGCACGCAGCGTGTGCTCCGCGCCCAGGGCGGAGGCAGCAGCAAGGGCCTCCGAGTTCCGGTCCACCGCAACAACCCGGCCACCCAGCGCGCGGGCAATCATCACCGTGCTGAGCCCGACGCCGCCGGCCCCGAGAACGGTCACCCACTCTCCCTCGGTGACCCGGGCGCGGCCGACCAGGGCGCGGTAGGCGGTGGCGAACCGGCACCCAAGACTGGCTGCGGTGCGGAAGTCGACCTGCTCGGGAATGGCTACCAGGTTGTCATCGGCGGCGTGCAGGGCGACGTACTCAGCGAACGACCCCCAGTGGGTGAAGCCTGGCTGCTGCTGGTCGGGACAGACTTGGGCCTCCCCGGCCCGGCACCACTCACACCGACCGCAGCCGCAGACGAACGGGACAGTCACCCGGTCGCCGACCTGACACCGACGGACGTCGGCACCGACCTCGACCACCGTCCCGGCGAGCTCATGACCGGGCACATGCGGGAACACGATCTCTTCATCATGTCCGACCCACGCGTGCCAATCACTGCGGCACATCCCGGTGGCCATCACTCGGACCACGACCCCGCCGGCCGGGGCCGCGGGCTGGGCTACCTCCCGAACCTCCGGCTGGGCTTGAACGGCATCGATGACGACGGCGCGCACCAGTACATTCTGTCCACCAGGGTCTCGCGGCGCTGAACGTCAACGGACCCAGCACCGAACCGGCCTGGACCACAGATCAGAAGCCGGCTACCTCGTGGGGCTCGTAAGGCGCTTCCAGCTCGGCGACCTCGTCATCGGTCAGCTCCAGCTTGATCGCCGCGACGGCATCGTCGAGGTGGTGGGGCTTTGTGGCGCCGACGATCGGGGAGGTGACCACAGGGTTGCGCGCCAGCCACGCCAGCGCTATCTGTGCGCGGGGGACGCCGCGGCGGTCGGCAACCCGGGCGACAGCCTCCACGATCTGGGCATCGGAGTCGCGGTAGAGCGTCCTGCCGAACTCGTCGGTCTCGGTCCGGCTGGTGGTGGCGTCCCAGTCCCGGGTGAGCTTGCCACGCGCTAGCGGGCTCCACGGGGTGACCGCGATGCCCTCGGCGGCGCAGAGCGGCAGCATCTCCCGCTCCTCCTCCCGGTAGAGCAGGTTGTAGTGGTTCTGCATGCTCACGAACCGGTGCCAGCCGTGCCGCTCCTGTAGGTACAGCGCCTTGGCGAACTGCCAGGACCACATGGACGAGGCGCCCAGGTAGCGCACCTTGCCCGCCGCGACCACGTCGTGCAGCGCCTGCAAGGTCTCCTCGATCGGCGTGTTGGAGTCCCAGCGGTGGATGATGTACAGGTCGATGTAGTCGGTGCCCAACCGGCGCAGGCTGTTGTCGATCTCGGCGAGGATCGCCTTACGGGACAGGCCTCGGCCGTTGGGGCCTGGCCGCATCTCGCCGAAGACCTTGGTGGCGATGACTACCTCGTCGCGTCGGACGTGCTTGAGCAGTACCGAGCCGAGGATTTCCTCGCTGGAGCCGTTGGAGTACACGTTCGCGGTGTCGAAGAAGTTGACCCCGGCGTCCAGCGCCTTGTGTAGGAAGGAGGCGCTCTGGTCCTCGGGAAGCGACCAGGGGTGCCCGCCCCGCTCCGGGTCGCCGTAGCTCATGCAGCCCAAGCAGAGCTTCGACACCTCGAGTCCGGTGTTGCCCAGCGGTACGTAGTCCATGCCTGAAGTCTTCTACAGCCGATCGCCACCCGCGACGCCAGCCCGTTCCCGTGGACCCGCGGACCGGATCTCTCTCAAGCTGATCGGCAGTGACCGGATGATGAGGTGTCGCTAGTGCCGGCCACGGCTCTGATGAATCGACAACACGAGTACGGGAGGACGGACCCCATGTCACAGGTACCGACGCTTCGACCATGTCGGCATCACCGTCGTGGACCTCGACACGGTGACGGCGTTCTTCGTCGGCTTGGTCTCGAGGTCGAGGGCACGCGGATGTTCGTGGAGGGGAGTTCTTGGACACTGTGATCGGCATTCCCTACTCCCGCACTGAGATCGTCATGCTGCGGCCGCCCGACGTAGGTACCCGGCTGGAGCTGTCGAGCTTCGTCCGGCCCGACCACGAGCCGGGTTCACCGGCCCCGATGGCCAACGAGCCGGGGCTCCGCAACGTCGCCTTCGAGGTGACGACCTGCAGGCGGGCCGTCGAGCGGTTGGCCGCCGACGGCTACGGACTGGTCGGCGGCATCGGCCAGTACGAGATTGGGTCTCCATACATGTTGGCCTTCGACGCGATGATTGAGAGCAAACAACGCGGCCTTGCCTGACGCTATGCAGTGACCTTCCTTGATGCGTGGCGTGTGACGCTTGCCGGTGGGTCGGCCAAGACGCGAAGTCCGCTCTCGCTCAGGGCAAGGCGGGCCTCCCGGTGCACTTGGCCGGGTCTCATTCGCCAGCATTCACGGGCGTTCAGCGGCGGTCCCTTGAAGCGGTTGCGGGCCGTCCGGATGGCAACGGGCCGACTTGTGCCGAGATGGCACGGGCCATCCGGTACGCGGCGGTGGTAGACGCCTCCGTTCTCGTTCCGCGTCCGCCCGGCAACGGCGGCCGTGAACGATGCATAGCGTGCTCATTGGAACCGTCCTTACGCTGTTGGTATGGACCCCGCCGGGGCTGGACGGCTGCGGGGGTTCCGCGCGCCCAACGACGTGGCCGTACCAGACGCATCGTCCACATCTTCCGGCCCTTCTGAGCCTCCCTCACCGGCACCGCTGTCCGGGCCGATATGGCCCAACACCGGCTGGCGTTGGCTGGTTGCGGCGGCGGGCGTTCTCGTGGTTGCCATGGTGGTCATCGCCGCGTTGGCCTTCAAGCTCGGGTCGGGTTCTGCCACTTCGGCCAACCGAGCAGCCGAAACCCCGACCCCGACACCGGCTGCTACGGCGACCCCGCTGCCGGTCACCGATGTGTATCGCCTGGTCGCACCCTCGGTGGTGTTGATCACCTCCTCGAAGGGCTCGCTCGGATCCGGCGTCATCGTCACCGACACCGGCGCGGTGCTCACCGCCCATCACGTCGTCTCCGGCGGCGGCGACATCTCGATCCTGTTCGCCGACGGCACCAAAACCTCCGCGACGGTCGCCGCCGCAGACCCGAAGATGGACATCGCCACGCTGACGCCGCAGAAGCTTCCGGAGGTCGTCGTTCCGGCGATCCTCGGCGGAGGGGTCGAGATCGGATCCGATGTCGTGGCCATCGGCAACCCGCTGGGGCTGCGGTCCAGCACGACCACCGGCGTGGTCTCCGGCTTAGACCGCACGTCGAGGACCAAGGCGGGCTCAATATCCGGTCTGATCCAGTTCGACGCCGCCGTGAATCCCGGCAGCTCGGGCGGTCCGCTGCTGAGCACCCAGGGCACCGTCGTCGGCGTCGTTGTGTCGATCGCCGATCCGGGGGACGACGAAGCGTTCGCGGGGATCGCATTTGCCGTCCCGATCGGCACCGCGCTCGGCGGGGACTCCGGGTCGGGACCGCGCAGGGGGCCGCGGCTGTGAACCAGACCTGTCCAGATACGTAGAAACGATCGAGGAAGTGGTGCCATGACCCCGAACCCGCTCGAGCCGGTGCTGTTCGAGGTCAAGCGCACGATCGTGGGCCAGGATGTGCTGCTCGAGCGGATGGCGATCGCCATGCTGGCCGGCGGGCACCTGCTCGTCGAGGGCGTGCCGGGGCTGGCCAAGACCCTCGCGGTCAAGTCGCTGGCCGGCGCCATCGGCGGTGAGTTCCAGCGGATCCAGTTCACCCCCGACCTGGTGCCGGCCGACCTCGTCGGGACGCGGGTCTACCACCAGAAGTCCGGCGAGTTCGAGGTGTCGCTGGGGCCGGTGTTCACCAACCTGCTGCTGGCCGACGAGATCAACCGCGCCCCGGCCAAGGTGCAGAGCGCGCTGCTGGAGGTGATGCAGGAGCGGCAGGTGACCATCGGACGAGAGACGTTTCCCGTTCCCGAGCCGTTCCTGGTGATGGCGACCCAGAACCCGATCGAGTCCGACGGCACCTATCCGCTGCCCGAGGCCCAGGTCGACCGGTTCATGATGAAGGTGCTGGTCGGCTATCCGACCTCACCCGAGGAGCACGCGATCGTTGGGCGGGCTCTGCAGCCGGCTGGGCCGTCGCAGGTGATGCTCACCCCGGCGGACCTGATCCGGATGCGGGGGAGCGTTGAGCAGGTCTACGTCGATCCCGCGGTCGTCGACTACGCCGTACGGCTGGTCGCGGCCACCCGGTCGCCGGCCGGGGTCGGCCAAGGTGACCTGGAGCGTTACGTGACCTACGGCGCGAGCCCGCGGGCCACGATCGCGCTCGTTCTCGGCGGCCGGGCGCTGGCGTTCCTCCGCGGCCGGGACTATGTACTGCCGAACGACGTCGACGAGATCGCCCTCGACGTCCTGCGACACCGGCTCGTGCTCTCGTACGAGGCGCTGGCTGACGACCTCGACGCCGACACCGTCCTCACCCGCGTCCTGCGGGCCGTGCCCGTGCCCGAGGTCGTGCTGCAGCCATGACCAGGACGATTCTCAGCAGGGGGGACGACCCCCCTGACCCCCCGCCCGGCCGCGCTGTGCCGATGAAGGGACTTGAAGCCGCGCGGCCGGCGCGGCCTACGGCCACGGACCGACTGCTGCACCGGCTCGAGTGGCGGGTTATCCGCCGGCTTGACGGGCGCGTCCAGGGCGGCTACCGCACGCCACGGCGAGGCAGTGGGCTCGACTTCGCCGGCATCCGCCCGTACGAGGAGGGTGACGACGCCCGGCACATCGACTGGAACGTCACCGCCCGGCTCGATGAGCCGCAGATACGCGAGTTCAACGAGGACCGTGAGCTGACCACCTGGCTGGTCCTCGACCGATCAGCGTCCATGGGAGTCGGCGGTCCGGACCGGGGAAAGCAGGACGTGCTCGCGGAGCTGGCGCTGGTCATGGCCAGGGTGCTCGGCCGAAACGGCAACCGTGTCGGCGCCGTCCTCTACGACGGCGCGTTCCCCGATTCAGGCACCACCCGGATCATCCCACCCCGCACCGGCCGTGGCCACGTGCTGCGGATCGGACGAGAGCTCGACCGCGCTGCCGACTCCCGGGCCGCGGCCACCACCGATCTCGCCGTGATGCTCGAGACGGTCGCGTCGCTGGCGCGGCGCTGCCTGGTCGTGGTGATCTCGGACTTCATCGGCACGGGCGAGTGGCAGCGCCCGCTCGTCCGGCTGGCGCACCGGAACGACGTCGTGGCGTTGCGCGTGGTCGACCGGGCCGACGACGCGATCCCCGAGGTTGGTCTGATCGTGGTCGAGGACGCGGAGACCGGCGAGCAGCTCCTCGTCGACTCCGCCGATCCGTGGTTCCGCGCCAAGTTCCGTGAGGGAGTCGACGAGCGCGAGGCCGGACTTCGGTCCGGCATGCGCCGGGCCGGGGTGCCGCTGCACCGGGTGGACACCGGCAGCGATCTCGTCGAGACGCTCCTGTCGGTCGTCGCTGAGACCCGGCGGAGGCGCCGATGAGCCTCTCCTATCCGCCGCTACTCGTCCTCGGACTCCTGGTCGCCGCTGCGCTGGTGGCCGGTGCCGTGCTCGCCGGCCGGCGCCGGACTGCTGCCCTGACGGCGGCGGGAGTGCCCGTGGCCAGCCGACAGAACCGCCGGCTCGGGCTGTGGCTCTCCCTGACCGGGGTCGGTCTGCTGGCGGTGGCCGTGGCCGCTCCGGCCGCGGCGCTGCCCGTCGGCCGCAGCGCCGGCACGGTGGTCCTGGCGATGGACGTGTCCAACAGCATGAGCGCCGACGACGTCGCTCCTCACCGGCTGGCCGCCGCGCAGCAGACCGCCTCCGCCTTCATCGACGCCCAGCCGGACACCGTCGACATCGGCGTGGTCGGCTTCGACCAGGGTGCCCTGACCACGTCGCTACCCAGCGCGGATCGGGCCGCGGCCAAGGCGGCGGTGCAGAACCTAAGGATCTCGGGCGGGACGTCGCTCGCCGCGGCCATCCTCGGCTCGCTGAGCGCGATCACGGGCCGGTCGGTCACGATCGGTGAGAACGGTGAGCTGCCCGACCTCGGCTACTGGGGGTCGGCGACCATCGTGCTGATCTCGGACGGCGAGGACCAGGGCGGCAGCAGCGACATGGTGGCGTCCGCGTCGACGATCGCCCAGAACGCGGGTGTGCACATCGAGACGGTCGGTGTCGGTACGGCCGGCGGAGCAACCGTCGCGATCGACGGATACCAGCTGCACACGGCGCTCGACACCGAGCAGCTGACCGCCATCGCTCAAGCCACCGGCGGCCGCTACCACCCGGCCTCCGACACGGAGCAGCTCGACGACGTCGCGTCCACCATCGACCTCCGACTGACGGTGGCCAAGCAGGACGTACCGCTGGCCGGCGGCTTCACCGCGGCGGCGCTGGCCCTGCTGGCCGCCGGTGCGCTGGTCACCGGCATCCGCACCGGAAGACTTGTGTGATGACGTTCATCTGGCCATGGGCGTTGGCGTCGCTGCTCGTCATCCCGATCCTCTGCGGAACCCTCTGGTTGTTGCGGCGGCGCCGGCGCCGTGCGGCGGTGCCGGTGACCTCCATCGCCCTGGTCCGGGCCGCGCTGCCCGGCCGTACGCGGTGGACCCGGCTTCTCCCGACCCTGTTGCTTCTCCTCGGCTTCGCCACCCTCGGCGTGGGGGCGGCGCGGCCACAGGCGACGGTGCCGGTGGCGTCCAACTCCACGACGATCATGCTGGCGATGGACGTCTCCGGGTCCATGTGCACGACGGATGTGGAGCCCAACCGGCTCACGGTCGCTCAGGAGGCGGCGGTCACGTTCATCCAGTCCCAGGACGGCGGCACCAAGATCGGCCTCGTCGCCTTCGCCGGCGTGGCCGGTCTGCAGGTCCCGCCGACCACCGACAAGGACGCCCTGATCGAGGCGATCGACAACTTCACCACTGCGCGCGGCACGGCGATCGGTTCGGCGATCCTCACCGCCATCGACGGCATCGCGGCGATCAACCCGACTGTGGCCCCCAGCGGCGTGGATGCGGAGTCGGCCCAGCGGTCCGGCTACGCGCCGGACGTGATCGTCGTGCTGACCGACGGCGCGAACACTCAGGGCGTCGAGCCGGCAACGGCCGCCGAGGCCGCCGCTGTCCGCGGTGTCCGGGTCTTCACCATCGGTTTCGGCACCACAACCCCCAGCGCCCGGATGGCCTGCACGGGCCAGCAGGCGGGAGGGTGGGCCGGCGGTGGCGGCTGGGGCGGTGGCGGCTGGGGCGGTGGCGGTGGCGGCTGGGGCGGTGGTCGCGGGGGG
>DASQUF010000205.1:0-9545 GCA_035641435.1 Propionibacteriaceae bacterium
TGTCTGCGCTACCGGCCGTCAGCGCGCCGCCCGCAGATGATCGACACCGGCATGAGCCACATTGGGTTCCGCTGCGTCAAGAGGGCCTAAACGCTCGATGGTCCGTGTGCGACCTGAACGGCCAGTCAGGGAGACGCCGCAAAAGCGGCCCGCAGCGAAGCGAGGACACCCCGGGGCGGCGGCGCCGCGCAGCGTCGCCTTGATCATTCTGCCGGGCGCTGGTGCACACAGGCGCCATGCGCCTCGTGTGACCGGTACGGTCGGGCGTGCTGATCGGATCTGCGGCGACTCGACCAGCGGCAACCGCCGCCGCGCAGAGGAGCTGAGCGTGGCCCCCGACGACGTCATCCGCGTCTACCTTCACAGGTCCCGCGACGCGCTGATTGGAAGCTCGATGGTCTCTCCGAGTACGACCTCCGCCGACCGCTGACCCCGACGGGGACCAACCTGCTCGGCCTGATCAAGCACACGGCCGGCGTCACCGCCGACTACCTCGGCGCCGTCTTCGGCCGCCCCTTCGAGCGGGAGATGCCGTGGCTCAGCGAGGACGCCGAGCCGAACGCCGACCTGTGGGTGACCGCCGACGAGTCGCGCGAGGAGATCATCGAACTGTGGCACGACGCGTGGGCCCACGCCGACGCCACGCTCGACGCACTCCCGCTCGACGCCAGGGGCGAAGTGCCGTGGTGGCCGTCCGAGCGCAACCCGGTGACGCTGCACCAGATTGCGGTGCACCTGATCGCCGAGCTGCACCGCCACGCCGGCCACGCCGACATCGTGCGCGAGCAGATCGACGGCGCGGCCGGGATGTTGCCGACGGCCGACAACCTGCCCGCGGTGGACGCCGGATGGTGGCCGTCCCACGTCGAGCGGGTCGAGACCGCTGCGCGCGCCGCCGCCGCGCTCGGGTCCTGACCACGCCGAGTCCTCACCCGGGCCGACCAGCCTGGCAGCTGCGGCGTACTGGCGGCACGCCTCGAGTATCCGCGTCGACGGTGCGAGGATGAGACGATGCGGGCGCTGAGAAACCGCGGCGTCCAGGCGGCTCTGTTGGCGGCGCTGCTGTTTGGCGCCGGAACTCCGGCGGCCAAGCTGCTTCTGGGGGACGCGAGCCCTTGGATGTTGGCGGGGCTTCTGTATTGCGGCTCGGGGATCGGTCTCGGTGTCATTCGACTGGCCCGGCGGTCCCCTGCCGTGCATCTGCCTCGCCGCGACCTGCCGCCCTTCCTCGGGGCGATCACGGCTGGCGGGATCATCGGCCCGGTGCTGCTGATGTTCGGGCTGGTCGACCTGCCAGCTTCTGGTGCCTCCCTGTTGCTCAACGCGGAAGGCGTCTTCACCGCGCTACTGGCCTGGCTGGTGTTCAAGGAACACTTCGACCGCCGGATCGGCCTGGGCATGCTCGCGATCGTGGCCGGCGCGGTCGTGCTCAGTGTGCCGTCCCAGGCCAACCTGGGCAGCCCGTGGCCAGCGCTCGCCGTCCTCGGAGCATGCCTCGCCTGGGGCGTGGACAACAACCTGACCCGCAAGGTCGCCCTGCACGACGCCACCTGGTTGGCCTGTGCCAAGGGCTTGGTGGCTGGGCTGGTCAACCTGCTGCTCGCCGTCGCGTTAGACCCATGGTTTCCAACCGCTCGAACAGTCGGCGCGGCCGTGGCCGTGGGCTTCCTGGCCTACGGAGTCAGCCTCGTCCTGTTCATCGTCGCCATGCGCAACCTCGGCACAGCCCGGGCCGGCGCCTACTTCGCCGTCGCCCCGTTCTTCGGCGCGGTCCTGGCCGTAGCCCTCGGCGATGCCGTGACCTGGCCGATGGTCCTCGCCGCAGCGCTGATGGGAGTCGGCGTCTGGCTACACCTCAGCGAGCGGCACCATCATGGTCACCGCCACCACCCGGAATCTCACGAACACTGGCACAGCGACGACGAGCACCACCAACACCGACACCCAACCCCCGTACCGGCCGGTACCTGGCACAAACATCGCCACTCACACCCGGCGGTCGAGCACTCCCACGAGCACTACCCGGACGCCCACCACCGCCATAGGCACGACTAAGGCCAGTGTCGACGGCCGCAGGCCAACTTGTGTCTGCTGGTTACCGCCGAACGCCGGCAAGGTTCGCCGCTGCTCCGCGGATCGTTCCAGGCGATCCCTTGGCTCGCGCCGCGGCCCACCTGAAGTCGGCGCCGGCATGACATGCCGTGACAGAGTTGTTCCTCATGTCCCGGGTAGCCCCGTCTGACCCAGCAGCAGTACTCACCCGGCTCGCGGAACCCGGGATCGAGGCTACTGACGCCCTAGTGTCACCCGTCTTGGTCCAGCGGCTTGTCGATGCCACCCTGAGCGGCCGCCGCCTGGGCCTTGGCCTCGTTGACCGCCGCCTCGGCGAGCTTGGCAACCTGATCAGCGGCTCCGACGCCGTTGAACGTCGACGGACCTCCGGAGGTCAGTTCGCGGCTGCCCTCCGGATTTTCGATCTCCGACGGCGGGCTGTCGGCCCTTCCCTCGTCGGTTGGGTGTGCACCTGTCCGGGAGTAGTCGCCGAAGGCCTCGGTGACGGTGCGGACCGCTTGGGTCAGCTCACCCGGGATGACCCAGAAGGTGTTCCCGCTTTTGGCCAGGTGAGGAAGCGTCTCCAGGTACTTGTAGGCCAGCACCTTGGGATCTGCGTTGTTGCGGTGGACGGCCTGGAAGACCAGGTCGACGGCTCGGGCTTCACCGTCGGCACGAAGGATGGCCGCCTGCTGGTCGCCCTGCGCGACCAGGATCTCCTGCTGGCGAGTCCCTTCGGCGGTGAGAATCTTGGCCTGCCGTTCCCCCTCGGCGTGCAGAATGGCGGCGCGCTTGTCGCGCTCGGCCCGCATCTGCTTCTCCATCGCCTCCTTGATGGTGACCGGCGGGTCGATCGCCTTGATCTCGACCCGATTCACTCGGATCCCCCACTTGCCGGTCGCCTCGTCCAGCACGATGCGCAGCCGAGTGTTGATCTCCTCACGTGACGTCAACGTCTGCTCCAGATCCATGCTGCCGATGACGTTACGCAAGGTTGTCACCGTGAGCTGGTCGATGGCCTGCAGATAGTCGGCGATCTCGTAGGCGGCAGCCCGGGGATCGGTGATCTGGTAGTACAAGACCGTGTCGATGTTGACCACCAGGTTGTCCTCGGTGATGACCGGCTTCGGCTGCGACGAGAAGACCTGCTCCCGTACGTCGAGCTTGTTGTTGATCCGATCCGCCACCGGGATGATGAAGTTCAGACCCGGCTCCAACGTCGCCCGATAGCGGCCGAACCGCTCCACGTTGTATCGGCGCGCCTGGGGGACGACGCGCACGGCCGACATCACCACAAAGATCACCAGGGCCGCCACGATGATTGGCACCAACAGGTTCAGGTCCATCTCTCCTCCACCGTCGTCTCAGCCGGGATGCTCACGGCAGAAGCTCCCGGGGATACACGATCGCCGTCGCGCCCTCGATCTCCATGACATCCACCAGCGTCCCTGCCGAGATCACATGGTTCTCATCCAGCGCACGCGCCGACCACACCTCCCCGGAGAGCTTGATGAGTCCCTGCGTCCCGGTAACCTCCTCGATCACCACCGCCTTCTTCCCGACCAGCGCATAGCTGCCCTCGCGCACCAGCGGAGCATGAGTCATCTGTCGTCTCGCGATCGGCCGCACGATCAGTAGCCCCACTGCACCCGCAATCGCGAAGGCAAGCACCTGTGCCAGCAGGCCGCCGCCGATACCAGCGACGACCGCGGCGACGAGCGCTGCGGCGGCGAGCAACCCGAAGGCCAGGCTGAGCGTGAAGTACTCTGCGACGCCCAAGGCCGCAGCCGCTATCAACCACGCGATCCACGGCAACACCCCGGCCTCCCGTCCATAGCGGTTACCTCGAAACTACCTCGCCGGAAGGCCGAGAGGCTGGTTGTGGGCGACGTGAAATCGCTCCTGCTGATCTGCGGAGTCCTCTTACCAGGAGGAGGTGCAGCGGGAGCGGCTGACCGCTTGGGTCCTGGGGTCAGATCGGGGTCAACTCGGCCTCGGCGACGTGCGAAGCGGCCGACGCCGTGCAGCCCAGGACGACGAAGGCGCTAGCCGTGGGCCGGCTGTGGTGGAGCCAGCGGGACTCGAACCCGTACCCACTGCCGCAAAGCCTCGGACCTGGCCTCCCTGGGTACCTTTGGCATCCACGGCCGCACGCTGAGCGTCGGTGAGTAGGACGGCACGTCGTCTTGTCCGTACCACGACCGCGCCGCCGGTGAAGGTCCTGTGTCTGAGGAATTACGGCGCAGAGGCTTGACGCCCGCCCGACCCTCATCGGCGGACCTTAGCCCGCCGACGAGGGATCTGCTCTACGTTGCCTGACCGGGCCGGTGCTCTGAAGCCGGCTGGGACTGGGATGCGCTCACTGCCGCACGCCGAAGTCAGAGGTTTCGGGGTCGGTTTCAGGTCACTGAGGATGGATGTAGCCGAGCATGATTCCCATCACATCGGTCGCCGCGTGGGTGCTGTTGTACTCGCTGTGCAGTCGCACTCGGTCACCCCATCTGATGGTGGCGAGGGGGTCTCCGGTGCAGGTCGACATCTTCAGTACGGAGTGGATGTCGCTGGGATCCAGCGTCGCGACGGACCGGCAGATGGATCTGGATGTAGCGCCTGTCCTTTCCCTGGTGGCCTCGACCGCGATCCCGTGGCCGTGGACGTGACCCAACATGGCGACCACCTTGCCGGGCACGTTGACGTTCCAGTTGCGGTGGGTGTCGGAGTAGCCGGCCGGGATGGAGTACTCGGAGTCACCGCACTGGTCGATGTCCAGCCACACCGGCTTGAGCCGCTTCACGCTGTCCGAGCTGGGCCGGTAGGTGAAGGTGACTTCCACGTAGACGGTCTTGCTTGTGGTGGAGTGGTTCATCAGGTCGACCAGTAGGTTCCACCTGTCGGATGAACTGACTCGGTAGCCGTATCCGGAGGGGAACGCGATCGCCGTTCGCTCATTACCCGAGGCGAAGAACCGCTCCCCCGCTAGGCCCAGCCAGGTTCCCGTACAGGTGGCGTCCAGCCGCCACTGGCTGGACCACACCGCATGGTGCAGCATGGGCCCGGTCGCCATCGTCGCCTGGGTCCCGTCGGAGTAGACCAGATCGGGCTTGAACGAGGTGATGAAGCATCCGCTGCACGGGCGCGCCACGCCGAGTCGTAGCTGGTTGTGAATCATGCCCGGGTCGGTGGCCGTGCCGGCAGGAATCGTGAACGGCCCATAGCGAACCGTTTTCGTGGTGGTTGCTGCCGATGCAGGGGTTGTCGAGATGGCGAGGAACGACAGCGCCAAGGCGAGGACGGCCAGCAGTCTCAACCGTGTCATGATCGCTCCACGCCCTGATCCAGCGGCACCATGACAGCGGTAACGGCCATCCCGGCTGCTCTCGACCCGCCGGGCAAGACGCCGGCGGGGTGACTCGTTCACGATTCCTCGACCTTCGTCATCATGATGTCTCCTCCTTGAGACTTCAGCCTGGGAGGCCGGACTCTCCGACCTCGAGCGGCGGAGCCGACCCGACGTGCCGAAAGGCTTCCGCGAACCGTGGGTGCCTCCAGCATTGAGGACGCCGACCAGTGGCCGCCATGACGTGGGACTGTCCGCCCGAGGCACCAAGTTAGTCCCGTTCTGACCGCTTGACGACAAGAAAGGCAGCACCACCGTGTTGCCCGCAGTGCTCAGGTTTCGCTAGCCCCCTGCGTGAGGAGGCGACGCCTGACCACAACCCTCGGCGCAGGCGGCGTGGACTCCACCACAGTGCACGGATATCAGCCACCATGGGGTGGTGAGAGCGGCACTGCCCCTGAAGCGACCGGGCCCCTGGCGGGCCCGGTCGTCTTCACGGGGGGCTAGGCGGCCACGCTGTGTGCCGGCGGAGTGCCGGTGAGCGTCCAGCTTACGATGCGGCTGGAGCGCCCGAAGAGCCAGATCGCGAGCCAGGCGATTCCCAGGGCCAGGACGGCGAGACCGAGGTCCAGTGCCGCCTCGGGCACGAAAGCTCGCAGCGCGACCGGTACGGCGCCGACGGCGTACAGGACAAGTGGCACGGCAGGGACCTCGCGGGTGCGCAGCATTGCGGTGACGAAGGCGAGTGTGCCCAGCAGGAACAGGATGGATGCCGCGGTCAGCGCGATGCCCAGCGAGCCGGCCCGGAGTGCGCCAACAGTGTCGGCCGGGAGGTCTCGGAAGACGAGATTGATCACGAACTCGACGCCGACCAATGCGGCGAGGGCGAACGCGTTCAGCAGGTAGGCGACAAGGCCGAAGGTGCCGGCGCGGCGACCAAAGGCGAAGTAGAGGGCGGTGACGAAGGCCAGCGCCAGGATCTGTGCGACCGGAGCGATCAGCTGGGTCAAGGCGGAGGTCGGGATGATCTCCGCCCGCTTGGCGGCGTTGATGAGCAACACGACGGCGCTGCCGCAGCCGGCAGCTGCAGCGATGCGGTAGAGCGTCGCGGGGACAGGATGGGACATGGCTTCCTCCGGTACATTCGATCGACGACAGCTCTCGGCCGGCGGCCGAGGGGCTTGGTGGGAACAGCGCCTCACGGATTTCGGACGATGGTGATCATGGTTCTGCCGGGTCGATGATCGCTACGGAGATCAGGGTCACACCGAGGTCGCGGATCTTGGTGAGCAGCCCGTGCAGCGCCGCCTGGTCGGAGACGACACCGGTAAGGCTCGTGGTCCCGTCGTCTCCGTGAGTCAGGGTGAGATCACCGAACCAGGGCGACCAGTGGTGATCGAGGCGCTCGGCGATCCGGAGCTCGTAGACGGCGGGCGCCTGTCCTGCGAGGGACCCGGTCATGAGGACACGACCCTCGCGGTCGTCCTGACGGTTCGGCGGGTGACGGTCCGCCGGCTGACAGTGCGGCGGATGACGTACTCGGCGACGGCAAGGTTGATGGCCCAGCCCGCGCCCAGGCTCAGGTCGGTGGTGAGCTCGGTGGCGCCGAAGACCGCGGGTCCGATGCCTTGGGTGAACACCTGGGTGCCGGCACCAAGGGCCAGGGCGTACGCGCGGGTCATCCACGCCCGGTGGCGGGCGACGTCACCACGGCGGATCGCGATGAAGCCGAGAATGATGCCGGCGGCCATGCCCGAACCGAACGCGAGCCGGAATAGGTAGGCCAGGTCGCCGGTCCCGGGTTGGCGGGGATAGAGCACGGTCAGCCAGAGCGCCGAGAAGGCCACCGCTAGGCCCAGGATCACCAGAACCCGTCCGGCCGTTCGGTGCCAGCGCGGCCGACGGCGCCTCAGTGTGGCGGAGAACTGGAACGCGCCGAGTAGGGCGTAGCTGACTGCGCTGATGATGTGGACGACGACCGGCAGAGGCGAGGCGGTGATCCGGGGGTTCGCCGGCATGATGTGCGGTCCGCCGGCCAGCTCAACCAGACGCAGCGAGCCGAAGAAGGCGGGGAGCAGGACGAGGGCGACCAGCGCGAACGGCACCCACCCGGTCGACCGGGTCGACCGAGTGGTGCGCGCCGCTGTATGGATGGTCACTTGGCGCCGGTCGGGTGGAGCTCTGAGCTGGCCGGGCTGGACATGGTTCGCGTGTTCTGGGTTCGCTGCTCGCGCCACAGTGAGTAGCCGAGTCCGATCAGGGCGACGCCGACGGGAATGGCGAACAGCCGTTGGGTGAGCTGCGGCAGCTGGGAGGTTGCGAAGGTGGCGACAGCGCCAACGGAGAGGAGCGCAGCGGCCCACCGAGGGAGGATGTTGGCCCGGAAGAGGGCGATGCCGAAGATGGTGCCGCCGACGATGTAGGCGATGCCGCCCCGGATGAGGGTCTGCATTGCGCCGATGTCGCCGGTCGGTGTGCCGCTGGTGACCACCGCGAAGACGTCGTTGACGTAGCCGGGCTGACTAGCAGCAAGTGTGGGGAGGACGAACACACCGACGACTTGGAGGCACAAGATGGCGAGGTAGCCGACGCCGAACACGAGGTACCCGATCAGGCCGAGCACTCCGGTCTGCTTGACCTGGCGCAGGTAGATCCCGGTGATCCCGATGAGGGACAGAACCGCCATGAGGATCTTCATGGTTTCGCGGACCGCGTACTCAGTCGTCGTGGTGAAGGCGGCGTCCAGGTGGGGGTGCTTGATCTGGACGGCGATGTACAGCAGGCCCGCGGCGACGGCGGCAAGGCCGGCCGCTCGGGTGAGTTTGGTGGTGGTGATGGTCATGGCCGACTCCGTAGGTTTCGAGGGTCCGTGGCTGTCGCCGCGGGATGACTCGAACGTATGGAGTGGTTGGGTGACCCGGCGTCACCCAACGATGTGACTGCCTGGGTGAGATCCGGAGCGGCGGAACGTTACAACAGGCCGCGTTCGCGGGCGCGGAGCACCGCGGCCCTGCGGTTGGTGACATCGAGCTTGGTGAAGATGTGCTTGGTGTGGGTACGCACCGTGTTGTGCGAGACGAAGAGCTCGCGGGCTATCTGCGGTCCGGTGAGCTCACTGTCGAGCAGTCTTAGCACCTGGAGCTCCCGGTCGCTCAGCGACTCGGCCGCCGCCTGCGCCACCCGCTGCCCCGAGTCCGGAGCCTGGGCCTCGGCTGACACGCCGAGGCGGAGCAGTCGTCGCACCTGGTCGCCACCGACGCCTGCGAGCTCGGCGTCGCGCAGCAGACTCACCATGGGAGCGCCCTCGTCCAGGAACAGCAGGAGATAGCCTTCGGGTTCCGGCGCCAGTCCCAGGGCTTGGGCCAGGGTTTCGAGGGCCTGCGGCCGACGTCCCTGCGCGTCGTACGCCAGCGCCTGCAACAGGCGGATCTCGAGGAGACTTCTGGCGCGTTTGGCGGTCTCGGCGGCCGCGTACAACCGGTCCAGGAGTCCGGCTGCGTGGTCGAGAACATCGGGTTCCTGGTGTACGCGGTGCCGTGCGAGCAGCAGACGCACGAGGGTGAGGTGGTCGAACTCACGCAGATAGCGGGCATCGTCGGTGGCGGACACGCCTCGCTCACGGGCCCAGTCAGCGGCCTCCGACAGCTTGCCCTGGGCAATCCAGATCCGCGCTTTGATGGCCGCGATGGGCCGCACCTCCGGGAAGAACCCCGGCCGGTAGAGCCCGGCAGCCTGGTCCAGGAGGTTGACGGCGCCCTCCGGGTCGCCGTCGGCTCGGGCGAGAAGTGCCATCGCGACGAACCAGCGGAAGCGGCTCTCGTTCATCGGCGCACGGTCGGCGAGTGCGGCGGCGCGCTCGAGGTGTCGCCTCGCACCTACCAGATCTCCGCCCTCGACATCCATCTCGCTCAGCCCTACGTGCAGCTCGGCGGTTGCCCTGGCCACCTGCGTGCCGTGTGTCTCGGCCCGGCTCAGTGCCTGCGTAAGCAGCCGGCGTGCCTGGCTGGGTCGGCCGGCGGCGAGGCACAGGTCAGCGAGCACGACGGTGCCGCTCAGCTCGTCGACGAGGCTGCCCGCCGCGTGCAGGCTGGCCACCGCTTCAGTGAACGTATCCAGAGCGCTCACCACATCCCCCTGCGCCCAGGCGGCGAAGCCG
>DASQUF010000206.1:0-20271 GCA_035641435.1 Propionibacteriaceae bacterium
ACATCTCGCGTCTCGTTGGGCATAGCGGAACCAACGTCACCGAACTGGTCTACCGGCACCAGATCCGGCCCGTCATCCAGACCGGTGCAACGATCATGGACCGGCTCTTCGGGCAGGGCGGCTCGGGTGCGTAGTCACCCAATTAGTCACTCAGCGGCCCGGTTGGCCCCGACCGGTAGGTCGCGGACCTTCGCTGACCAGGCCATCTGTGGTCGGGGTGACAGGATTTGAACCTGCGACCTCTTCGTCCCGAACGAAGCGCGCTACCAAGCTGCGCCACACCCCGCACTGCACTGAGCCTCGGAGAGTCTAGCCCATCAGGGCCGCCACGTCGGACCTGGTTTCCGGGGCGAGCATGAACGATCCGGCTTGGTCTACCCAGCCGGATCGTCCACGTTCTTCGCGGTCAGCGTGAGCAGTGTCGCCTCCGGTGGGCAGGCGAAGCGGACCGGCGCGAAGGGGGAGGTCCCTAGGCCTGCCGATACGTGCAGCCAGGCGGTCTGGCCAGCCGCGCTGTACGTCGAGAGTCCCTTGACGCGGGCCGTGTCGAGGTCGCAGTTGGTGACCAGCGCTCCCAGCACGGGGACGCAGACCTGGCCGCCGTGGGTATGGCCCGCCAGGATCAGGTCGTGGCCGTCGGCGGTCATCGCCTCGAGGACCCGGCGGTAGGGTGCGTGGGTCACGCCGACGGCGACATCCATCGCCGACCGGTCGATCGGGCCGGCCACCGCGGCGTAGTGGTCGAGCCTGAGATGGGCGTCGTCGGTGCCACGGAAGCCGAACCGGACGCCGCGGACCTCCAGCACCGTGCGCCCGTGGGTCAGGTCGACCCAGCCTCGGTCAGAGAACGCCCGGCCGAGGTCCTCCCACGGCAGCTTGTGCTCGCCGGGCTGCGGCGGCTTGCCGCGCTCGCTCAGATAGCGCAGCGGGTTCTTGAGGGTTGGCGCGTAGTAGTCGTTGGACCCCCAGACGAGTACACCCGGCACATCCAACAGCCGCCCCAGACTCTGCAGCACGAAGCCCACCGCGTCCCGGTGCGAGAGGTTGTCCCCGGTGTTGACGACCAGATCCGGCTCGAGAGCGGCGAGCCGGGAGACCCAGCGCTGCCGCGCTTGGGCGTGCGGCGTCAGGTGCAGGTCGGAGATGTGCAGGACCCGGATCGGCGCCGTCCCCGTCGGCAGCACCGGCACCTCGACCCGACGCAGCCGGTAGGCGTTTCGTTCGTACAGCCCCGCGTAGGCCAGCGCACCGCCACCGAGCGCGCCGGTCGCGAGCAGGACGCGAGCCACCGGGGACACCCAACTGGGCTGGCCAGACATAAGCAGAAGGCTACAAGTGCGTCGCCCTGCGACACTTGTTCGCATGTCCGTCCCGAGCCCGTCCCTCAAGGAGCGGCTGCGCGCCGACCTCACCTCCTCGATCAAGGAGCGTGACAAACTGCGCTCCGGCACCATCCGGATGGTGCTGTCTGCGATCAGCGAGGCCGAGGTCGCCGGGACCGAGGCCAAAGAGCTCTCCGACCAGCAGGTCCTCGACGTCCTCATCCGGGAAGCCAAGAAGCGGCGCGAGGCTGAGGAGGCGTACGCCGCCGCCGGCCGGACCGAGCTGGCCGAGCGGGAGCAGGCGGAGTCGGCCGTCCTGGCCGACTACCTACCGAGGCCGCTGTCCGCGGACGAGGTCGCCGCAATCGTCGCTGCGGCGATCGCGCAGACGGGTGCCGCGGAGCTGGGTTCGAGGGGCATTGGCAAGGTGATGGGTGTGGTCACCCCGCAGACGAAGGGCAAGGCCGACGGCGCCGCTGTGGCGGCCGAGGTCCGCCGCCAGCTCAGCACCGGCAACTGAAAAACCGGCCACAGACAGCAGGTTTCTGGTCACCAGAACCGCAACCTGTGACCGGTTTCGGCAGGAGGGGGCCGGGCCGCGGCTATCGCGGGCCTGGCGATGGGAAGCCTGGCGGCAGCACGATCGGCGGTGGCTTCTTCTCCTTCTCCTTTTCCTCTTCCTCTTCCTCCTGACGCTGACGTTCCTCCTCGGCCCTCTCCCGCTCCGCGGCGATGACGGCCGGGTCCTTGCCGCGAGATCGGAGGAGGTAGATGGTGCCGAATTCGGCGACTGACTGCCCCGGCCCCGGAGACCAGCCGAGGAAGGCGCCGTAGGGCGCGGAGTCGTTGTAGACGTACTGCGTCTCCACGGTGAAGCCGGCCGCCTCCAGCTTGCGGGTCGCCGCCGAGACATCCAGCCCGAACAGACTCGGCACCGTCACCTGGCGACCGATCTCGATCTTGCGCGGCGGCGCCTTGAAGGAGGTGTTGGGCACCCGCTTCAGGTATTCCTCCATCACCGGCTTCCAGATCTCCTGGCCGGCGTCGCCACTGCCCGAGCCCTCCAGCCGCACGCCGGTGGACGGAACGGTGTAGCCGGACACCCCGCTGCGCCGGAAGTAGTCACCCTTGGGCCGCAGCTTCCTGCTCTTGATGAACGGGCTCTTGGTGTTGTCGATCGAGATCATCGCCACACCGGCGACCTCGGGGGTGTAGCCGGCGAACCAGACCGCCTCGTTGCTGTTGATGGTTCCGGTCTTGCCGGCGATGTCGCCCTCACCGAAGACCTTGGCTCGCTTGCCAGTGCCCTTGTCGACCACCGACTTGAGAATCTTGTTGACGCCGTCAGCCACATCCTGATCCATCACCCGACGGCATTTGGCGTCCTGGACATCGAGGTTCTTCCCGGAGCGGGTGGTGATCTTGGAGACGATGATCGGGTTGCAGTGGATGCCGCGAGCGGCAACGGTGGCGTACGCCTCCGCCATGGACAGCGGGCTCACCTCGACGGTGCCCAGGGTGAACGACGGCTTGTCCTGGTAGTAGTCGACGAGGTCCACGGCCGGCCGACCGATCGGGTGCCCGACCTTGACGCCCATCTTCTCCGCCATCTTGGTCACCCGACACATGCCCGTCGCCAGCTCGAGCTGGAGGAAGTAGGTGTTGACCGAGCCCTCGGCTGCCTTGGTCATGGCCATGAGGCCGCCGTATCCGCTGACTGAGTTGCGCACGGTGTATCGGCCATACACCTTCGCCTTGCCGCGGCAGCTCTGGAACTCCCGGCCGCCGAACTCCATCGGCGAGCGGGCGTTGAACTTCTTGTTGATCGGGATGCCCTTCTCCAGGGCCGCCGCGAGGGTGAACAGCTTGAACGTCGAACCGGCCTGGTAGCCCTGGATGCCGCCCATCTCCGGCTCCACCGACAGGTTCCAGTAGGTCTGGCCCTTCTTCTTCTTGTTACCCATCACCGGCCGACTCTGAGCCATGGCGATGATCAGGCCGGTTCCCGGCTGGATCATGTTCATGGTGGAGATGATCGGGTCCTTCGGTCCGACGACGTCGCTCACGTTCTTCTGCGCCAGGTCCATCGACTTCGGGTCGATCTCGGTCTGGATGGTCAGCCCACCCCGCTTGACCATGTTCTCCCGGTCCTCGACCGTCTTGCCCAGGCTTGGAGTCTTGAGCAGCGACTTGTAGACGTAGTCGCACAGGAACGGGTACCGCGTACCCACGCAGCCGTTCCGGGTGGGCCGGACCTTCTTCGGGTCGAATCCGACCTTCTTGGCCTTCTTGGCCTCGTCGGGGGTGACCAGCTCGAGCTCGGTCATCCTGTTGAGCACCAGGTCCCGTCGGTCCAGCGCAGCGCTGGGGTTACGGACCGGGTTGACCGTGTCCGGGTTCTGCGCCAGGCCGGCGAGCATGGCCGCCTGTGCGAGGTTCAGCTCCGAGGCCTTGACCCCGTAGTAGTACATCGCAGCCGCCTCCACCCCGTACGCGCCCTTGCCGTAGTAGGCGATGTTGAGATAGCGGGCCAGGATCTCGTCCTTGGTGAACTTCTTCTCCAGCGCGATCGCGTACCGCAGCTCGCGGATCTTGCGCTCAAGGGTGGTCTCCTGAGCCTCCTTGACGCACTCGGTGTCACCCTTGGCCGTGCAGGCCTGGATCTGCACCATCTTCACGTACTGCTGGGTGATCGAGGACCCGCCCTGTACGTCGTCGCTGGTGGTGTTGCGGATCAGCGCCCGTAGGGTGCCCTTGAAGTCCAGGGCGCCGTGCTCGTAGAAGCGGTGGTCCTCGATCGCGATCTGGGCCTGCCGCATCACCGGGGCGATCTTGGCCAGCGGGACCGGCACCCGGTTCTCGTCGTAGAAGCGGGCCAGCAGCTCGCCGTTGCCCATCAGCACCTTGGACCGAGTCGCCGGGGCCGGCGTACGCAGCTCAGCAGGCAGGTTGTCCAGCTCCGATGCGGCGGCCCGGCCGGTCACGCCGGCCATGCCGGCGAACGGGATGAACAGTCCAGCGACCAGGACTCCGGCGAGTACGCTGACGAGGACGAACATCACCAGCGAGTACGCGACGCTTCCCAGGCGCTTGGGCGTGAACGGCATGCGCACCAGAGTACGGGAGGCCGCTGACCCTGCCGAATTGCTGGTTTATACCAGAATCGCTACGGCGGGCCCCTCTTCGAGGCGATTCGTTCCCCGTTTGGTTACGAATCGGAAAATATCGCACTCCGAACCCTAGCCAGCTCCGAACACCTCTTCGTAGCATTCCCAGTGCCGTGCCATCAGGGCCGGGGAATGCCCGGCATGGCGATCTGTTCGTTTCAAGGGGAGTAGCAGCGTGACTGCAGTACAACATGACGACTGGACCATGCGCGCAAAGTGCAGGGGCATGGAGGATGCCCTGTTTCCGGAAGCCTCGGACCAGAAGCGGGCTCGCCTGCTCTGCTCGGGCTGCCCGGTGCGCTTTGAGTGCTTGTCCGAGGCCCTCGACAACCGGATCGAGTGGGGCATCTGGGGTGGGATGACCGAACGGGAGCGCAGGCTGTTGCTGCGCCAACGTCCGGACGTCACCTCCTGGAGCGCGGTCCTGATGCCGAAAGCCGGCCACCAGGCCGACGACAAGGATCAGTCCTTGTCGGCCAAGAGGACACCGACCCGACGCAGCATGGTCAGGTCAGTGACGTCGGTCGGCAACGCCTGAACCTGCGTCTGGGCGACACCTGGACGCGAGGCGCTGAACCGACCCATCTGTCGGGCCTCCGCCGCGATCAGCCGCATCAGGCTGGCGTGGCGGCGTAACGCTTCGATCTCGGTCGGGTACGCGGTCGGGTCGAGGTCCTCGGCCAGCGCCAGTGCGCGCTCGGGCGAGATGTCCAGCGTGGCGGCGTGGACCCGGTTGAGGACCAGGCCGGACAGCGGCATCTGCTCCTCGGTCAGCCGGTCGACGAAATATGCCGCCTCGCGCAGCGTGTCGCGCTGCGGCGTGGCCACCACCAGGAACGTGGTGTGCCGCGACGACAACAATGCGAACGTGCTCGTCGCGCGCTGCCGGAAGCCGCCGAACAACGCCTCGAACGCGGTCACGAAGGTCTGGACGTCGCGGATGACCCCGGCTCCCAGCACCTTGGTCATCACCGCGGACACGATGGTGAAGCCGACGCTCATCAGCCGCAGCGGTCCGCGGGCCGGGGCGAGCAGCAGGCGCAGGAACCGTCCGTCCAGCAGCGCGCTGAGGTGCTCCGGCGCGTCCAGGAAGTCCAGGGCGGACCGCGCCGGCGGGGTGTCGACCACGATCAGGTCCCAGCGGCCATCGTCCTCGGCCATGGTGTACAGCTGGCCGAGCTTCTCCATCGCCATATACTCCTGCGTCCCGGAGAAGGACGACGACAGCGCCTCGTAGAACGGGTTGGCCAGGATGGCCGCGGCCTTCTCCGGCGTGGAGTGCGCGATCACCACGTCGTCGAAGGTCCGCTTCATGTCCAGCATCATGGCGTCGAGGCTCCCGCCGGCCGCAGCGTCGATCTTGGCGACCGGGCGTGGGGTGTTGTCCAGCTCGCCGAGACCGAGTGACTGGGCCAGCCGGCGGGCCGGGTCGATGGTCAGCACTACGACCTTGCGGCCGGCCTCGGCGGCCCGGACCGCGATGGCGGCCGAGGTGGTCGTCTTGCCCACGCCGCCGGCGCCGCAGCAGATGATGATCTTGGTCTCCCGATCATCGAGAACCTTGTCGAGATCCAGCCACTCCTGCGTCATCCGGCCTCCAGGGTGAGCTGTTCCCGCAGCTGCTCGGCGATCACGAAGACTGCGCCCTCGTCGATCCCCTCCGGGTCGAAGTCGACCGCCGCGATGGGCAGGCCGAGCTCGACGAGCCGGCGGTGCCGCAGCTGCTGCTGCCGAGTCCGCGCGGCCTCCAGGGCGAACTCGGCGGCCAGCGCGGAGTTCTGCTTCGGGGTCAGGCCAGGCACGTCCATGCTCACCGCGCCGCGTGCGGCGGCGGCCAGCTCGTCCGGCGCCAGGGGCGAGGAGATGACCATGTTCTCGATCACGGTGCCGACCCGGATGTGGGTCGGCTGCAGTGCCTGCACCGCCTCCTCGGTCTCGGTCACTGGCATGTCCTCGAGCAGGGTGACCAGGTGCACCACCGTGGTCGCCGAGCGGAGCACCCGCATGATGGAGTCGGCCTGGTTGCGGATCGGACCGACCTTGGCCAGGCCGGACACGGCCTGGTGGACATTGAGGAACTGAGCGATCCGCCCCGTCGGCGGGGCGTCCAGCACCACGGCGTCGTACGCATTGGCCGCCCGCTTCTCGCCCCGCCTGACCGCCTCGTACACCTTTCCGGTGAGCAGCACGTCGCTGAGCCCCGGAGCGATGGAGGTGGCGAAGTCGACCGCCCCGAACCGGTCCAGCGCCTTGCCGGCGATGGCGAGGTGGTAGAAGGTCTCGAGATACTCCAGCAGCGCGTCCTCCGCGTCGACGGAGAGCCCGAAGACGCTGCCGCCGAAAGGCGTACGGCTGACCCGGCGCTCCTCGGCGTCGACCAGGTCGGGCACCGCGAACAGCTCGGCGATGCCCTGGCGGCCCTCTACCTCGCAGAGCAGGACCCGGCGACCGCGGATAGCCAGGGCGCAGGCCAGGGCGCCGGCGACGGTGGTCTTGCCCACTCCGCCCTTGCCGCTGACGATGTGCAGCGTGTGCTTCGGTGGACTCGGCGCCGCAGTCTGAACCTGGCGCACAGCGGTCGGGCTACTCACCAGTCATGCCTGAGCCTGTCGAAGGATCGGTCAACGAGCTCACGGGAGATCCGTGACCGCGATGCTCGCGTGGACCTTGTAGCGGCGGTTGATTGCGATCAGGTTGGCGGTGAGCGCCTCGACCTGGCCGGCGTTGCGCAGCCGGCCGGCGTAGATTCCGCGGGCGCCGGGGATGACGGTGGCCAGGTCGCAGACCTCCTGCACGGCATCGCGGTCCTCGCCGAGCACCATCACGTCGCCCTCGAGCTGGTCGATCTCCGGGTCGTCGAGCAGCACCGCGGAGACGTGGTGGAAGGCGCCGATGACGGTGGAGTGCGGCAGGATCTGCTGCGCCTCCTGCGCGGCGGACCCGGCAGGAACCTGGAGCGGGAAGGGTCCCTGCTTGTCGAAGCCGAGCGGGTTGACGCAGTCCACGACGATCTTGCCGGTCAGCTCGGCGGACAGGGAGCGGAGCAGGTCGGCGTGCCCTTCGTAGGGCACGGTGATGATCACCAGGTCGGCGCTGGCCGCCTCGGCGTTGTCCGCGCCCCGGACCGAACCGACGGCGGCGTACGCAGTCGCGACCTCCTGGGCCCGTTCGGGTGACCGACTGCCGATCACGACGTCGTGACCGGCGGCGGCGAGCCGCCGGGCGAGACCTCGGCCCTGGGGTCCCGTACCACCCAGGATGCCGATGGTCATGGGCCCGATAGTAGTGGCGGCGTCTCGCCGGCCCGGCTGTCAGTGGTCTGCGGTAAGTCTTGAGCCATGACCGATTCCACATCTACGCGTCCGCGTATCGGCTTCGACATAGTCGTCCTGGACACCGACGACCCACCTCGGCTGGCCGAGTTCTACACGACCTTGTTGGGTTGGGAGATCGAGCGCAGGGATGACGACTGGATCACCATCGGCGGTCCCGGCGACGCCCGGATCGCGTTCCAGCTGGCGTTGAACCATCGCCCGCCGACCTGGCCGGACAACGAGGTGCCCCAGCAGTTCCACTTCGACTTCGCCGTCGACGACCTGGACGCGGCCGAGGCCTACGCGATCTCCCTCGGGGCACGGCCGGTCCAGGGACCAGAGAAGTCGGATAGCTTCCGGGTCTACCTCGACCCGTCGGGACATCCGTTCTGCCTCTGCCGCTGACTCACACTCATGGACATCATCCAAACGCGCCCGCTCGTCGGGCATCGCCAGGTGCGCACGGGTGCCGATCGGAGGAGGGATGAGCGAACACGCTTTTTCGTTCGCGAAGACGGACGACGACGGCAGCTCTGAGGGCGCGACGGGTGCGAGACGAGCCCAATTGGATAGATAGCCTGAGCCCATGACGAAGTGGGAGTACGTGACGGTGCCGCTGCTGGTGCACGCGACCAAGCAGATCCTGGACAACTGGGGCCAGGACGGCTGGGAGCTGGTCCAGGTGGTGCCGGGCCTCAACCCGGAGAACCTGGTGGCCTACCTCAAGCGGCCGCTCGCGTCGTGACGCTGGCCTCGGAGCAGCTCGCCCGGCTCGGCCTGACGATTCCGCCGGTGCCGGCGCCGGTCGCTGCCTACGTGCCCGCGGTTCGGGTCGCCGACTTCGTCTTCACCTCTGGCCAGGTGCCGATCGTCGACGGCCAACTGCGGGCGACCGGGTTGGTCGGCGCGGAGGTGGATCCGGAGGAGGCGTACGCCTGCGCTCGGGTCGCGGTGCTCAACGCGCTGGCGGCCGTCGCGGAGGTGGCCGGTGACATCGACGCGATCGCCCGGATCGTGAAGATGGTGGTGTTCGTGGCCAGCGCGCCGGGGTTCACCGGACATCCGCAGGTGGCGAACGGTGCCAGCGATGTGCTCGGCGAGATCTTCGGCGGGGCCGGCGAGCACGCCCGGAGCGCGGTGGGGGTGGCCAGCCTGCCGCTCGGCGCGCCGGTCGAGGTCGAGCTGGTCGTCGCCGTTGGCGCCCACCCGACGATCCAGCAGCTCTAGCCGACGCCATGCCGTCGCACTCCCTCGACGTGCTGGCTCGGCTTGCGCCGCAGGTGCCCGTCCAGCTGGTTGAGCGGGCGGCGGCGTGGACGGAGGGATCGATGCCGGTCGAGGCCAGCCTTGCGGCGAGCGTGGTGCTGCTCCGGGACACCGGTGGCGGGCTGGAGACTTACCTCCTGCACCGGCACGCCCGGATGGTGTTCGCGGCGTCGATGGTGGTCTTTCCCGGCGGCCGTCTGGATCCCGCCGATCGGGCCGATCCGGATCCGATCCGGCGCTGCGCGGTCCGGGAGACGGAGGAGGAGACCGGGGTGCGCCTCGCTTCGGGTGCGCTGCTGCCCTGGGCGCACTGGGTGACGCCGGAGCTGGAACCGCGCCGCTACGACACCTTCTTCTATGTCGCCGAGCTGCCGCCGGGCCAGCAGGCTGACGACCGGTCCGGGGAGACCGATCGAGCGGAGTGGTCGGCCCCGGCGGCGGCGCTCGCCGACGAGCAGGCGGGACGGATCAACCTGATGCCCCCGACGCTCTCGATCCTGCTCGAGCTCGCCGATCTGGGCTCGCTGGCGGCCGTCCGGGAGGCGGCACAAGACCGGGTGATCGAGCGGGTGCTGCCGCGGCTGGTTCGCGCCGGCGCCGGCTGGCGGTTCGACTACCCCCGGGTCGCGGGCCCGGAGCCGGAATGACCGCGTCGTACCTGCGGCTGGTCCGCGCTCCCAACCCCGGCCCGATGACCCTGGACGGGACCAACGCCTGGCTGCTGGGCGAGCCCGCCGCTGGCCCGTTGGTGGTCGTTGACCCGGGGCCGCTGCACGCCGCCCACCTGGAGGCGATCGAGGCCGCGGCGCCCAGAGGGATCGGTGGCGTCCTGCTCACCCACCGCCACCTCGACCACTCCGAGAGCGCGACGGAGCTGGCCCAGCGGGCCGGGTGCGGCGTACGAGCGGCCGACCCGGCGGTGCGGGTGGGCCCGGACGGGCTGGGCGACGGCGACCAGGTGGAGGTCGCCGGGGCCACGCTGACCGTGGTGACGACTCCGGGGCACACCAGCGACTCGGTCTCGCTGCTGGTGGCCGGTGACGACGGGGTCGTCCGGCTGCTCTCCGGCGACACCGTGCTGGGCCGGGGGACGACGGTGATCACTTCTCCGGACGGCGACCTGGCCGCATACCTCGACTCGCTGACCCGGCTGCGGGACCTGGTCGCCGAGCGAGGGGTCGCCGAGATTCTGCCCGGTCACGGACCGACGGTCACCGACCCGGCCGGCTGGCTGGCCTACTACGTCGAGCACCGGCAGCAGCGACTCGAGCAGGTACGGGCCGCGCTGGCGATGGGGGCGCGTACGCCGGCCGAGGTGGTGGCCAAGGTGTACGCCGACGTGGACCGTCGGGTGTGGCCCGCCGCGAAGCAGTCCGTACGCGCGCAGCTCGACTATCTCAAGCGCTCAGAGGATTCAGGCGGGACGCACAGGTAGCGCACAGGCAGGCGCGGCACCTTCGAAGCATGACCACCGACGACCAGTCCCGACCCAACACCCCGCCCTTCGGTCCGAGCCCCACCACCGGCCGGCCGAACTTCACCGCCGACGGCCGCCTGGCCGGCTACTCGGCGGCCGACTTCCCGGCACCGGCCGGTGTCCCCCTGGCCACCGAGACGGTGCCACCGGCGTACCCGGCCTCGCCTGTTCCGATGGCGACGGTCCCGCCCAAGCGGCGGGGCTTCGGCACCGTGGTCGCCGCCGCGGCCCTCGCGGCCGTGATCGGGGCCGGCGCCGGGGTGGGGTCGTACGCCACCCTGGTCGCGGACCGTGGACCGACAACCGGGCCGATCAGCGTGAACACCGCGCCGGCCTCACAGACGCCGGTGCTGGACGGGACGGTCGCCGCCGCTGCCGCCAAGATCCAGCCCTCGGTGGTCACCATCAGCGTGCAGGCGGGCAACGGCAGTGGCGTGGGCAGCGGTGTGGTGCTGGACGCCGACGGTCACATCCTGACCAACAACCACGTGGTCGAGGGCGCCGGCTCGTCCGGCACGGTCACGGTAGCGTTCGCCAACGGGACCACGGCGGAGGCCCAGGTGGTCGGGACCTCGCCCAGCAACGACCTGGCGGTGATCAAGGTCGAGGCGTCGTCCGACCTGGTGCCGGCCACCTTCGGTGAGTCGCTGGACCTGAAGGTCGGGCAGGCTGTGGTCGCCGCGGGGGCCCCGCTCGGACTGACGGAGTCTGTGACCAGCGGGATCGTGTCCAACACCGCCCGGCCGGTGCGCTCCGGGACCGACGGTGATGCGGTCTACCTGGCGGTACAGACCGACGCGGCGATCAACCCGGGCAACTCCGGCGGACCTCTCGTCGACCTCAACGGGTCGGTCATCGGCATCAACTCCTCGATCGCAACCACCGGCTCCAGCAACAGCCAGTCCGGCAACATCGGGATCGGATTCGCCATCCCGTCCGACCTGGCGATCCGGGTGGCCACCGAGATCATCGCCGACGGCAGCTCCGCCGACTCAGCTCTCGGCGTCAACGTGGGCGGCAACGACTCCTCGGCCGCCTCGACCGGGGTCGCGCTGCAAGACGTCACGGCGGGTGGGGCGGCGGACCAGGCCGGACTGCAGGCCGGCGACGTGGTCACCAAGCTCAACGACTTCGAAACCACCAGCCCGGATGGTTTGATCGCCGCGGTCCGCTTCTACGCCCCCGGCACCGAGGTGACCGTGACCTACACCCGCGGCAACAGCGACCCGCAGACCGCGACGGTCACCCTCGGGACGCGCTAGTACCCCGGAAGGGACGCTAGGCACTACAGATGTCGGAGCCGCACCGACGGCTCGACCCGACTGGGGCCGCGCTGGCGGCCCCAGACCGACGCCGAAGGGTCCACCGGCGCGCAGTGAAAGCGAGTCCGGAGGCGCCGGACTGGTGGGGCGGGGCTAAAGATCTTGAAAACCGACCACGGTGGAACTGGGCTCCGGCACACATGTGACCACCGGCCCCGCCCGACCAGTCCTGCGCCTCCGGTCGAGCGAGGTGAGCTCAGCGAGCGCGCCGCTGAACCCGTTCGACGTCGAGGATGGTGACCGAGCGCGGCTCGAGGCGGATCCAGCCGCGGGCGGCGAAGTCGGCCAGCGCCTTGTTCACGGTCTCCCGGGAGGCCCCGACGAGCTGGGCCAGCTCCTCCTGGGTCAGGTCATGGTGCACGTGTACGCCGTCGTCAGCCCGGTCGCCGAAGCGCTTGGCCAGCTCCAGCAGCTGCTTGGCCACCCGGCCGGGCACGTCGGAGAACACCAGATCGGCGACAACGTCGTTGGCCCGCCGGAGCCGCGCGGCCATCTGGCCGAGCAGCCCCTGGGCCACCTCGGGGTGTCCGGTCAGCCAGGTCATCAGCTCTTCGTGCTCCAGGGTCCGGACCTCGGAGGTAGTCACCGCCGTCGCCGTACTGGACCGCGGCCCCGGGTCGAAGACCGACAGCTCGCCGAACATCTGACCGGGACCGAGCACGGCGAGCAGGTTCTCCCGGCCGGCCGAACCGCTGCGACCGAGCTTGATCTTGCCGCTGACCACGATGTAGAGCCGGTCCTCCAGGTCGCCCTCGCGGAACAGCACCTCACCCTTGTTGAGCCGGAGCGTTCCCATGGCGGAGGAGAGGGCCCGAGCGGCCTCGTCCTCGAGCCGGGCAAAGAGGGGCGCCTTCTTCAGGACATCCGGGTCCACGCGTACCTCCTGATCACGCTCGCGGCATTCGCAAGGCTACTCTCCACCACCCGCCACGTCAGGGGTCACATCCACCCCGCTAGGTAGGGTCGACCCATGCCGGTCAGCGCCGTCCCGACGGACTACGACAAGTCCCGGACAGCGCTGGTCCGCCGGGCTCGGACGATCAACCGGGTGCTGGCGGAGACCTACCCCGATGCGCACACCGAGCTCGACTTCACCACGCCGCTGGAGCTGCTCGTCGCCACCATCCTGTCCGCGCAGAGCACCGACAAACGGGTCAACACGGTCACCCCGCTGGTCTTCGCCCGCTATCCGAACGCGGCGGCGTACGCCGCCGCCGACCGGACGGAGCTCGAGCAGCTGATCATGCCCACCGGCTTCTTCCGGGCCAAGACCGACAGCCTGATCAAGCTGGGCGCGGCGCTGGTGGAGCGCTTCGACGGCCAGGTGCCGGCGACGATGGAGGGGCTCGACTCGCTGCCCGGGGTGGGCCGCAAGACCGCCAACGTCGTGCTCGGCAACGCGTTCGGGGTGCCCGGCATCACCGTGGATACCCACTTCGGCCGCCTGGTCCGGCGCTTCGGCTGGACCACCCAGACCGACCCGGACAAGGTCGAACGCGAGGTCGGCGAGCTGTTCCCGCCCAAGGACTGGACCCAGCTGTGCCACAACGTCATCTGGCATGGCCGTCGGCGCTGCCACCAGCGCAACCCGGCCTGCGGCGCCTGCCCGGTCGCCCGCTGGTGCCCGTCGTACGGCGAGGGCGAGACCAACCCGGTCAAGGCGGCCAAGCTGGTCCGTGAGCCGCGCGGATGAAAGTCCGGACGGTGTTCGCGGCCCTCCTGGCTGCGGTGGTCCTGGCCGGGTGCGGCGGCGCGCCGACGCCGGAGCCCACGCAGCCGGAACCGACTGCGCCGGCGAACAACTCCGACGAGCTGCGGCGGGCCAAGCAGGACGCCAAGATCGCGGACTGCCCGACGTCCGACCCCGCCGTCGCTGCGGTGAGCTCCGGGCTGCCCGACCTGGTCCTGTCCTGCCTCGGCGGCGGTCGTGACGTACGGCTGGCCGGGCTGCGCGGCCGGCCGATGATGATCAACATCTGGGCCCAGTGGTGCCAGCCGTGCCAGGACGAGGCGCCGTACATCGCTGAGGTGGCGAATGGGAACGACACCGACCTGATGATCCTGGGCGTCGACTACGAGGACCCGCGGCCGGACCGGGCCATCGAGTTCGCCCGGGTGCTGGAGTGGCGGTTCCCGCAGCTGGTGGACCAGGACAAGGTCCTGGCCGGGCCGCTGCAGATCACCGGTCCGCCCCAGACCTTCTTCGTCCGCGCCGACGGGACGATCGCGGGCCGGCATGTCGGCCCCTTCCGGTCCGCCGACCAGATCCGGGCCCAGGCCAAGGAGTATCTGGGGGTCACGCTGTGACGGAGGCGCCGGCTCGGCCGGACTGGCTGCAGCCGTTGACCGAGGCGCTGGCCGACCCCGCCCGACTGACCCCGGTGGTCGCCGTCCGGCCCGAGGTCGGAGCGCGGAAGGCCGCGGTGCTGATCCTGATCGGGGATGGGCCGCAGGTTCTGTTCGTGGAACGGCCGACCACCATGCGCACCCACGCCGCGCAGATCGCCTTCCCGGGCGGCGCCGCCGACCCGGGCGACGTGGACCTGGCGGCCACGGCCCTCCGGGAGGCGAACGAGGAGACCGGGGTCGACCCGGCCGGCATCGAGATCCTCGGCCAGCTTCCGCCGGCCCATGTCGCCGTCAGCGGGTTCGATGTCACCGGGGTGGTCGGCTGGTGGGCCCAGCCCAGCCCGGTGAGCGCGGTGGACGCCCGCGAGGTGGCGTCGGTGCTGGTGGTCCCGGTCGCCCGGCTGGTCGACCCGGCCAACCGCGCCCAGGTGCACCACCCGTCGGGCTACACCGGGCCGGCGTTCTCTATCGACGGGCACCTCATCTGGGGCCTGACCGCTCATCTGCTGGACGGCGTACTCGATCTCGCCGGCTGGCAGCAGCCGTGGGACCTCGAACGGCGAGTGAAGATCCCGGCCCGGTACCTGACCGGCCGCCCCGACCGCGGAGGACCCGATGCCCACTGATCTGATGCGCCCCGGGCCTGCCGAAGGGTGCTTCGACCGGCTCAGCCCGCATGCGAAGGAGAACCGATGACGACAGACCTGTATCTAATCCGGCACGGCGAGGCGGTGGCGAACGTCGAGCCGATCATCGGTGGGATGCACGGGGACACCGGCCTGACCGACCGCGGCCGCCGACAGGCGAAGCTGTTGGAGGAGCGGCTCCGGGCGGACGGCATGCGCGCCGACCAGCTCTACGTCTCCACGCTGCCCCGAGCCCTGGAGACCGGCGCCTACGTCGCCCGCGCGCTCCAGGTGCCGATGCAGCCGGACGACGAGCTCCAGGAGCTGCGTCCCGGCGAGGCTGACGGCCTGTCGGTGGAGGAGTGGCAGAGTCGGTTCGGCGTCCCCGACGGATCATCGGCCACCGACCCCTTCCGGCCGTTCTCACCTGGCGGCGAGAGCTGGGCCACCTTTCTCGTCCGGGCCGGGCGGGCGCTGGCCACCCTGGTCCGGCGGCACGAGGACGAGACCGTGGTCGCCGTCTGCCACGGCGGGGTGCTGGAGGCGTCGTTCTTCCTGGCCTTCGGCATCGGCGGGACCGGTACCCGGGTGGCCTTCGCGCCGCTCAACACGAGCATCACGTACTGGCGTCACGAGCGCGGGGCCGACCAGCAGGAGAAGTGGACGCTGGTGAAGTTCAACGACTCGGGGCATCTGGCCGGCGAGGACCTGCCGGAGGAGTCACCGCACGAAGCCGTGCCGACGACGGACGAAGAGCCGTGAACCCGAACCAGGCGCCGGGATCAGCTTCGGCTGAACCGATGCACCCTGAGCCTGTCGAAGGGCCCGAGTTCGACGCTTCGACAAGCTCAGCGCGCATGGAAGAACGCTGGGCGGCCGTACTGCCGAGCCATCCCGAGATCGGCGAGGACCTGCTCCGGCGCTACGCCGAACCGCACCGGCGCTACCACACCGTCGACCACCTGGCCGACGTGCTGGCCCGGATCGACGAGCTCGCCACCGGCCGCGAGGACCTGTACCTGGTCCGGCTGGCGGCCTGGTTCCACGATGCGGTGTACGCGGTCCCGGCCGGACAGGTCACCAACGAGGAGGCCTCCGCCCGGCTGGCCATCCGGACGTTGACCCGGGTCGGTCTGGAGCAGGAGGACCTGACCCAGGTCGCCCGCCTGGTCCGGCTGACCGAGACCCATGTGCCCGGTGCCCGCGACCCCGAGGGCGAGCTGCTGTGCGACGCCGACCTGGCCATCCTGGCGGCCGAGCCGGAGGCGTACGACCGCTATGTCGAGCAGATCCGGGAGGAGTACGCGGCGGTGCCGGAGGAGCAGTTCCTGGCCGGTCGACTGCGGGTGCTGTCCGCGCTCGCCGACCGTGAGCTGTTGCGGACGGGCAAGGGTCGCCGCCTCAGCGGCGCAGCGCGCGCCAACCTGGAGCGGGAGATGCAGGCCCTGATCGAACGCCTGGGCCCCGTGGAAGGATCGATTGCGTGAGCGTGGAGACGAAACAGCAGCCCGCGGTGACCGTCGATCGACCCGACGGCTGGTGGAAGACCGCGGTGGTCTACCAGATCTACCCGCGGTCGTTCTCCGACAGCAACGGCGACGGGACCGGTGACATCCCGGGCATGGTCCAGCGACTGGACTACCTGGCCGAGCTCGGCGTCGACGTGGTCTGGCTTTCGCCGATCTACCGCTCGCCGATGGACGACAACGGCTACGACATCAGCGACTATCGAGACGTCGACCCGCTGTTCGGGACCCTGGAGGAGCTCGACGCGCTGATCGCCGGACTGCATGCCCGGGGCATGAAGCTGATCATGGACCTGGTGGTCAACCACACCTCCGACGAGCATCGGTGGTTTGTGGAGTCCCGCGACCCGGCCTCGCCCAAGCGGGACTGGTACTTCTGGCGCCCCACCCGAAAGGGCTTCACCCCGGGCACCGAGGGTGCCGAGCCGACCAACTGGGTGTCGTTCTTCTCGGGTTCGGCCTGGACCTTCGACGAGCGCAGCGGAGAGTACTTCCTGCACGCCTTCTCGCCCAAGCAGCCGGACCTCAACTGGGAGAACCCCGAGGTCCGCGAGGCCGTCTACGCGATGATGAACTGGTGGGTCGACCGCGGTGTCGACGGGTTTCGGATGGACGTGATCAACATGATCTCCAAACCGCCGAAGCTGCGGGACGGGGACCCGCTCCCCGGACACAAGTACGCCGACAGCGAGAAGTTCTTCGTCAACGGGCCTCGGCTGGAGGAGTTTCTGGCCGAGATGAACGAACGCGTCGGGCTGTCGGCCCGGAACCTGCTCACGGTGGGGGAGATGCCGAGCTCCACCATCGAGCTGGCCCGCCGGGTGACCGACCCGGAGCGGCGCGAGCTGAACATGGTCTTCACCTTCGAGCATGTGCGGCTGGACCGGATGCCCGAGGGCAGCAAGTGGGACCTCAAGGACCTCTACCTCCCGGAGCTCAAGCAGAACCTGGCCGACTGGCAGGTCGGTCTGGCCGGGGTCGGCTGGAACTCCCTCTACTGGGACAACCACGACCAGCCGCGGGCGGTGTCCCGGTTCGGCGACGACTCGCCGGAGCACCGCGTCAACTCGGCCAAGACCCTGGCCACCGTGCAGCACATGCACCAGGGCACGCCCTACATCTACCAAGGCGAAGAGCTGGGCATGACCAACACCTACTTCGCCGACATCAGCCAGTACCGCGACATCGAGTCGGTCAACTACCACTCCAGTGCGCTCAGTCTGGGCATGGAGGTCGAGGTGGTCCTCAGGTCCTTGTCGGTGAAGAGCCGGGACAACGCGCGTACGCCGATGCAGTGGGACGACACCGCGCACGCCGGCTTCACTGCCGGGATCCCGTGGCTGCCGGTCAACCCCAACTACGTGACGATCAACGCTGCCGCGGCGATGGCCGACCCGGACTCGGTGTTCCACCACTTCAAACGGCTGATCGCCCTGCGGCGCGAGCTGCCCGTCCTGGTCGACGGGCAGTTCGAGCTGCTGCTCCCTGACCACGAGCAGATCTGGGCGTTGACCCGGACGCTCGAGGACCAGCTGCTGTTGATGGTGGCCAACTGCTCGTCGATGCCGGTCACCGTGCCCGATGGCGCGCTGCCCGACGTGCGCGGAGCCCAGGTGCTGGTGGCCACGCACCCCGGAGCCAGCTCACCGGACCTGGCGCCCTGGGAGTCACGCGTCTACCTGCGTCGCTGACGCCTGACCTGCCTCCTCAGAAGGCGCGGTGGTCTCCTCGTCGGCCGGCGCCTTCGCCGCCCGGGCTCGGAGCAGGAACGGCAGGGCCAGCGCTGACCCGACCGCCGAGAACAGGTACGAGATGCGGTAGCTGTAGACATCGGCGACCCGACCGAGGGCGGGCTGGGCGACGATGCCGCCCGCGCTCGCGACCAGCGAGTCGAAGGACAGGATGGTCGCCCGCTGCTGGGACGGGATCATCGCGTTCAGGTAGGCGCGGCGAATCGGCTCGGCCGCGGCGTCGGTCAACGCCCAGAGCACGATCAGCGTGACCGCGACCCAGAAGTCGGCCACCAGCCCGACTCCGGTCATCAGTACCACACCGATAGCGGCCATCATGATCATCACCGAGGTGCGGCGGCGGAACCAGCGGCGGATCAGCGGGGTGATCAGCCCGCCCACGATCTGGGCTCCCGCGACGATCGCGGCGACGAGCCCGGCCACTCCGTACGCCTCTGGGTCGCCCCACAGCTCGAGCAGATAGGGCTGCAGCGCGTAGAAGATGTAGACCCCGACGCCCCCGAGGAAGAAGCCGGACAGCATGGTGGCTCGGATGGCCGGCACCTTGAGCCCGTACTGCACCGAGTTGCCCACGATGGTCTTGATCTCGGCGCCCACGGACTTGCCGCGCTCGGGGGTGAATCCGAGGTCGTGCATCAGCATCAGGGCGATTCCGAACATGACCAGCAGGATCCCGGCGCGGACGACGTAGGGCACGCCGAGGTTGGTCAGCTGGGCCAGGTAGCCGCCGGCGACGGAGCCGAGCAGCATGCAGACCCCGGACACCACCTGGCCGCGGGAGAACACCGTCTCCAGCATTCCGTCGAACTTGGTCTCGGCGAGGGCGTCCACCAGCCACGCCTCGGTGGCTCCGGAGAAGAAGGTGTAGCCCAGTCCGAGCATGACCGACACCAGCGCCCACCAGACGAAGGGCGACTCGAGCTGCCAGAGCAGGACGTAGAGCCCGGTGGCGACCGCCAAGGTCACCGTGCCCCAGAGGAACGAGATGCGGCGGCCACGGGAGTCGGCGACGATACCGGTCGGGATCTCGAACAGCATCATGCCGGCCGTCCAGAAGGCGTTGGCGGCGAAGGCTTCGAAGTTGGACAGGCCGGCGTCGAGCAGGAAGATCGTGTTGATCCCCCAGATCAGCGAGGCGGCCAGCGTGTTGCCGGCGGTGAGGATGTAGTAGGTCCGACGTACCGTCGTGGAGGTCTGCACCACGGCACGAAGGCTATGCCTTCGCGGTGACAGGAGCGGAACGGATTCTCCCGGCTCGTCGGCGCGGAAGCCTCTACGCGAGCCCTAGCCAGTCGAGGATCGCCCGGGTCACTTCTTCCGGCGCCTCCTCGTGGGGGAGGTGGCCGACCTCGGGAAGGTCGACCACCCGGTGCGGCGCGTCGAGCCAGCGGTCGGCCGCGGTCATCGCGGCGAGCGGCACCAGCCGGTCCGCCTGACCGTGGATGGACAGCAGCGGCACCCGGACCGGTTGCCGCAGGGCCCGGCGGTACTCCCAGCCGCTGGCTCGCACCTGGTTGCGGACGAAGGTGCGCTGGTACTCCAGCGCGCACTGCGGGCTGGGCCACTGCCGTAGCGCATCGCGGTAGTGCCGTGCCTCCTCCGCGGTCATCAGCCCTGCCCCGTCGAACGCCCGGCCGCGCAGCAGCCGTTCGACGAACGCGCCATCGCCGGCCATGATCCGGCGCTCGGCCAGCAGCGGCAACCCGGCGACGGGGAGGCCGTCCAGGCTGGCCCGCCACGGGAACGCCAGCGGGTGCGGCGCCGCCACGCTGACCAGGGCCCGGACCGGACCAGCCGCGTACGCGCACGTGGCCCAGGCCGCCATCCCGCCCCAGTCGTGGCCGACCACGACGGCCGAGCCGAAGCCCAGGCTCTTGATGACCCCGGCCACGTCGTACGCGGTGGTGTGCGAGTCGTAGCCGTGCGGGGTCTTGTCGCTGGCGCCGTAACCGCGCAGGTCCATGGCCGCCACACTGAAACCGGCTGCGTCCAGCGCGGGGATCTGGTGCCGCCAGGCCCACCAGAACTCCGCGAACCCGTGCAGCAGGAGGATCAGGTCGCGGGCGGGCGTGAAGTGTTCGCCGACGGCGACGTGGAAGCGGATGCCATTGGCCGCGATGTCCCGGTGGCGCCAGGGGCCCTCGAGGCCGA
>DASQUF010000207.1:0-2907 GCA_035641435.1 Propionibacteriaceae bacterium
AAGGCCAAGATCGCCAACCTGGTCACCAACCTGGCCGCCATCGCCGTGTTCGCGGCAAGCGGATCCATCCTGTGGGCGCTCGGCCTGACGATGGGCGCGGCCAACCTGGTCGGCGGGCTGCTCGGCGCCCGGACGGCGATCAGCCGGGGCAACGCGTTCATCCGGCGGGTGTTCCTGGTCGTGCTGGCCGCGCTGGTGCTGCGGCTCAGCTACGACGTGGTGCGTCAGCTCACCGGCTAACCGGCGCTGCCCGGCCAGACGGGAAGCGGGGCACCCCAGCCGTGGGCCAGACCTACGGTCGTGCCGAAGAAGCTCAGGGCCCACTCCCGCTCGGCGTCGGCCGCGCTGGCGAGCCAGATCCCGGCGAACGGCTGCAGGGCGACGAGCATGGTGCGGACGAGCCGGACGCCGGTTGCGCCGTCCCGCACGTCGACCGAGGGCCGGTACGCCGGTTCGGGCACCGGCACCTCGGCCTCCCGGCGCCGCAGCCAGCCGATCAGCCTGTCGCGCCGGATCCGATGCGACCGCAGCTCGTCGACTGCCTGGTCGTCTTGCTCGCCTGCGACCGGCATCCGGCCGATGGCCAGCTGGTAGCCGTAGACCAGGGCGTGCAGCTGGGCGACCAGTGACTGGACCGCGACCGTGTCGGTGCTGCGGGCCAGCACCGGCGGCGTACGCGGGCCCGCGCTGGTCCGCACCCGGCGGTCCGCGGTCACGACCCGGGCGTACAGGTCCGCGGCGGCCGCCACCGAACCGAAGCGCAGGCTGTCGTCACCGCTGACGCCCAGCGCCGCCGCCCGATGGCGGCCAGCCGCGGCGGCCTCGGCCCGGGCCAGCCGGACCAGCGACTGCCGCAGGGTCAGAGGAGCGACGTCGGCGGGTCGCGGAGCGCGGACCGAGGCGTCCAGCGCGGCGGCGTGGTTCCGGTGAGCGTCGGCGACGAAGCGCAGCAGGGCGCGCTGGTCGACGCTCAGCTCGCGACGCCGGGGCCCGGCCAGGATCGCCCCGGCCAGGTCGGCCAGGGCGAGCTCGGTGGTGGCGGCGGCCTCGGCTCCAGCGACCACCGGCGGCTCGCTGGGCGTCCGGCTGGCGCTCGGGCTGGGGGAGGGGACTGGCGTGGTTCCGGCCGGCGACGGCGTACGCGTGGCGTCGGACATGGTGGGCGTCGAGAGCGTGCATCCGGCCAGCACGGGGAGCGCCGCGCCGAGGCCGAGCAGCCGGCGTCGGCTCAGCGCGGAGCCGGACGGATGACCGCCCCAGCCACTCCCCGGCGAGACCGGTGTTCCCGACATCGACACCCCCCGACGTTATCCGACGCGCAGGGGTATGCTCCCCACACAACTGCGGGGCCCAATCGGATCGAAGGACAGCACCAATGAGAACGAGCCAGCTGCCTGGCGTGCTGACCCCGATCCTCGCCCAGTTCGATCTCGAGCTGGAGGCGGTCGAGGTCGTTCCGGCCGGGAAACGGCAGCTGTTGCGGGTCGTCGTGGACGGGGACGGGGCGACCGGGACCGGGCCGCTGCTGGACGACCTCGCCGAAGCGAGCAAGGCGTTGTCGGCCGCCCTGGACAGTTCCGACGCGGTCGGCAACACCGCGTACACGCTGGAGGTGAGCACTCGGGGAATCGGGCGTCCGCTGGAGCGCCCAGCGCACTGGCGGCGTAACCGAGGCCGGCTGGTCAGCGTCACAACCAGCGACGGCGCCACTGTCACCGGACGGATTGTGGGATCGGACGAGGAGGCCGCACAGCTCGACGTCGACGGCCACCCGCAGGCGGTGGCTCTGGCCGACGTGACCAAGGCGCTGGTCCAGGTGGAGCTCAACCGGCGGGTCGAGGGGGACTCGACGGGGGAGGAGGAGTGATGGATATCGACATCTCTGTGCTGCGGCTGATGGAGCGCGAGAAGGACGTGCCCTTCGAGGTCCTGGTCAACGCGATCGAGGAGGCGCTGCTCAGCGCGTACGAACGGACCGACGGGGCGAGTCCGGGGGCCCGGGTCGAGCTGAACCGCAAGACCGGTCACGTCAGCGTCCTGGTGCCGGAGCGGGACGACGAGGGCCGGCAGATCGGGGAGTACGACAGCACGCCGGAGGGCTTCGGGCGGGTGGCCGCCTCGACCGCACGGCAGGTGATCATGCAGCGGCTGCGTGACGCCGAGGACGAGCAGAAGTACGGCCACTTCTCGGCCGTCGAGGGCGACATCGTCTCCGGAGTCGTGCAGCAGGGCAGCGACACCCGAACCGTGCTGGTGGACCTGGGCAAGATCGAGGCCATCATGCCGCTGGCCGAGCAGGTGCCGGGCGAGACCTACCGGCACGGCAACCGGATCAAGGTCTTCGTGGTGTCGGTGCGCAAGGAGCTGCGTGGCCCGCAGGTCGTAGTGTCACGAACCCACCCCGGGCTGGTGGAGCGGCTGTTCAAGCTGGAGGTGCCGGAGATCGCCTCCGGGGTGGTGGAGATCAAGGCCGTGGCGCGGGAGGCCGGGCACCGCAGCAAGATCGCCGTGGTCAGCCACCACGCCGACGTCAGCGCCAAGGGCGCCTGCATCGGCCCGATGGGCCAGCGGGTGCGGGCGGTGATGCACGAGCTGAACGAGGAGAAGATCGACATCATCGACTGGTCCCCCGACCCGGCGACCTTCGTCGGCCAGGCGTTGTCGCCGGCCAAGGTCACTTCGGTCACCGTGGTCGACGAGCGGCTCCGCGCGGCCCGGGTCGAGCTGAACCGCAAGACCGGGCACGTGAACGTGCTGGTCCCGGAGCGGGACGACGAGGGCCGACAGATCGGGGAGTACGACAGCACGCCGGAGGGCTTCGGGCGGGTGGCCGCCTCGACCGCACGGCAGGTGATCATGCAGCGGCTGCGTGACGCCGAGGACGAGCAGAAGTACGGCCACTTCTCG
>DASQUF010000208.1:0-5003 GCA_035641435.1 Propionibacteriaceae bacterium
CCCGCCGAGAATCCCCCGCGGTGCGCGCCACAACAGACGGGCCCACGCCAGAGGACTTCCTTCCTCAGCCCAAGCTGGCTCCGCCCGGGGTCTGGAGCTTCCCGACCCCGATCCGGACCCGGCTCGACAACGGCATCGAGGCCTTGGTCTTCACACTGCCGGGGCAGCACGTGGTATCGGCCAACCTCGTGCTGGACATCCCGCTCAACGCGGAGAACCCGGACCGCGAGGGCACGGCGACCATCTGTGCCCGCGTCCTCGACGAGGGCACGCGGCAGCACGACGGTGAGGAGTTCGCCGAGCTGCTGGAGACCGAGGGCGCTGGCTTCGGGGTCGAGCTGTCCCTGGCCGGGCTGCAGGCGGTGCTCGATGTACCGGCGTCGCACCTGGAGCCGGCACTGCAGCTGTTCGCCGAGGCGGTTCGCGAACCCACGCTGAGTGGTCGGGATGTCAACCGGCACGTCCAGCTGCGACTGGCCGAGATCGAGCAGGCCCAGGCCAACTCCGCCCAGACCGCGAGCATCGCCTTTCGGGCCGCGGTCTTCGACGAGGCAAGCCGGGCGTCCCGGATGAACGGCGGGGAGCCGGAGACCGTCGGCCGCATCGACCAGGAGGCGGTCGCTGCCTTCCACGCCGCCCAGTTCGGCCCGGCCCGCACCACACTGATCCTGGCCGGCGACTTCCCGATGGACCCGTTGCCGCTGGTCGAGCGGTGCTTCGGCAGCTGGCAGAACCCCGGCCAGCAGGCGGTGCTCACCCAGGCGCCGGCCCCGAACACGCGCCGGCTGATCCTGGTCGACCGACCCGGCGCGGTGCAGGCCGACATCCGTTACGGCAGCTTCGGCATCGACCGGCTCGATCCGCGCTGGTCCGACATCACCGTCGCCGGTCACGCGATGGGCGGCGCGTTCCTCTCCCGGCTCAACACGGTGCTGCGGGAGGACAAGGGCTATACGTACGGCGTACGGCTGAACTTCATGCCCCTGCATCTGGGCGGGTCGTTCGCCGTGCAGGGCTCCTTCCGCACCGAGGTGGTGGTCGACGCCCTTCGCATCACCCGGGACCTGATCGACGTCAGCACCACGCCGTTCACCGATCGCGAGGTCGAGGAGGCGGTCGCCTACCTGACCGGGGTCTCGCCGCTGCGGTACGCCACCGCCGACGGGGTGGCCGACCAGGCCGCCACCCAGGTGTTGGCCGGGCTGCCCGAGGACTACGTCGACCGCAGCCTCGCCCTGCTCCGCTCGGTGACCCCGGAGACGGCGACAGCGGCGTACACCTCCCTGGTCCGACCCGACGACCTGAGCCTGGTGGTCGTCGGCGACGCGGAGCGGATCGCCGACCCGCTGCGCGGTCTGGGATTCGACGATCTGGTGGTGGTCGCTCCGGAGTGAGCAGCGGTGGCTCTCCCGAGCAAGGGGGACGACCCCCCTTGAACCCCCCGAAAGTCCACCCGGGGGTACGGTCGGGACATGCAGTGTCCTGTTGACCAGACCGTCCTGCAGATGACCGACCGGCAGGGGGTGGAGATCGACTACTGCCCGCAGTGCCGGGGTGTCTGGCTGGACCGCGGCGAGCTCGACAAGATCATCGAGAAGTCGGAGGTACAGGCCGCGCCAGCCGCCCGGCCGGCCCCGGCCCCCTCGCCCGGATACCCGCAACAGCCCGCGCCTTACCCACCGGGCGGGTACCAGCAGTATCCGCCCTACCCCAGCTCGCCGGACTCCCCCGACGAGTACCGCGGGCACGGCCAGGGCTACGACCCGCGGTACGGCCGCAAGCGCCGCAAGGAGTCCTTCCTCGGCGACCTCTTCGACTTCTGAGCTTGTCGGCTCGCCCACCGCGCTTTGATCCGCGGAGGCGACTCCTACCTACTGCCCGAGCGCGTTCAGGGCCGACTCGACGGCGGCCCGAGCCTTCTTGATCTCGGACTGGTAGGTGGTCAGATTACCTTCGGTGAGTGCCTTCTCGGCGGCGTTGAACGCCGCTTCGGCCTCCTTCAGCGCCCGGGTCGCCGCCGGGTTGTCCGGTTCGCCGGTGGCCGGTGGCTCCTCGGTTGTCGGTTCTCCCTCGGGTGGGGCACCTGAGCTGCCCTGGAACACCTGGTCGAGCGCCTGTTTCAGGGTATCGCCGATGCCCACGGACTGCCCGAACCGCACAATCACGAAGCGAAGGGCCGGGTAGGATCCCGTGCTCCCCTGCCGCTGGGTGTAGACGGGGGTCACGTACAACAGCCCGTCCCCCAATGGCAGCGTGAGCAGGTTGCCGAAGGTCGCGGTCGCGGCCCCCTGGTTGAGGAACGGCCGCAGCCGCTCGGCCACCGTCTCGTTGGTGGTCATCGCGTTGAAGCTCTGCCCGGGCCCGTCGATCTGCGAGGTGTCGGACATGCTGAGGATGCGCATCCGCCCGTACTCCGGACTGCTCGCGTCGGCGTTGACCGCCATGTACGCCGCCAGGTTCTGCCGGCCGCGAGGGACGTAGGAGGTCGTCAGGGAGAAGATCGGTCCCGTGTCCCCCGGCCACTTCACCGACAGGTAGAACGGCTGCTCCTTGACCTGGGAAGAGGCCTGCACCGGGTCGTTCGGCACCTCCCACAGGTTGGAGTTGGAGTACCAGGTGCCCGCGTCGGTGACGTGGTAGTTGGTCAGGATCTGCCGCTGCACCTTGAAGAGGTCCTGCGGGTAGCGCAGGTGCTCCAGGAGGTCCGCCGGAATCGCGTTCTTGTCCTCCACAACACCTGGGAAGGCCTTCCGCCAGGTCTGCAGCACCGGATCGGCATCGTCCCAGGCGAACAGTCGGACCGAGCCGTCGTAGGCGTCGACCACGGCCTTGACCGAGTTGCGCACGTAGTTGATGTCGTCCTGGGGTTGGGCCACGACGGTGCCGCCCACACTGGTCTGCGCATCGGCGGTGACCAGGCCGAGGTTGACCCGCTCGCTGTTCGGGTAGGAGTTCGAGGTGGTGTAGCCGTCCACGATCCACACGATCCGGCCCTCGACGACCGCCGGATAGGCATCACCGTCGACCTTGAGCCACGGCGCTGCCGACTGCACGCGCTCTCGTGGCGTACGGTCGTAGATGATCTTGGACTCGTCGTTCACCCGGTCCGACAGCAGGATGTTGACGTCGGCGAACTTGGCCGCGTACAGGATCCGGTTCCACAGGCTGCCGATCGGCACCCCGCCCTTGCCGGTGTAGGTGGTGGTCTTCGGGTTGCCTCCCTCCCCGCCGCCGGGGGTGTCCAGTTCGATCGGCGCGGCGCCGGCCGGGGCGCCGACGATGGAGAACTCGTCGGAGCGCTCACCCTGCAGCTCACCGAAGTAGATCCGCGGCTCGTACTCCGCGAGCGGCCCGACGGGTGGGATATCTCGGACGATCCACTCCGGCTCACCACTGGGCTGCCGCCGGTTGCCGTACGCCGCCACCAATCCGTATCCGTGGGTGTAAACGGTCTTCAGGTTGTTCCAGTTCGCGCTCTCGAGGCCACGCAGGTCCATCTCGCGGACCGCGACCACCGCATCGGTCTCCTGGCCCTCGATGGTGTAGCGGTCCACGTCCAGGGTGCGTGGGAAGGAGTAGAAGCCGCGGACCTGCTGCAGCTGCTCGAACGCCGGGCCGACGACGTTCGGGTCGATCAGCCGGATGCCGGGCAGCGCCTCAGCGTCCTCACTGAGCTGGCCCGCCGACGCGGTCGTCTCAGCCGAGTAGTTGGTGATCTCGACGTTCTCGACCCCGTACGCCGCCCGCGTCGCGTTGATGTTCTTGGTGATGTAGTTCCGCTCCCGGTCCGGCTCGTTGGGCCGCACGGTGAAGTACTGCACGGCGCCCGGGTAGACCAGGCCGAGGACGATCGCCGAGAGCAGCAGCAGCACTACGCCGATGACCGGGACCGCCCAGCGCTGCAGCACCGCGTTGGCGAAGAACAGCAGCCCGCAGATGCCCGCGATGATCGCCAGGATCAGCTTGGCGGTGACCGTCGCGTTGTCCGCGGTGTAGGAGATGCCAGTGAACAGCCGGTTGGTGCGGCTGATCTCCAGCCCGTACTGGTCGAACCAGTAGCCGATGCCGCGGACGAGGACCGCCAGCCCGATCAGGATGGACAGGTGCGCCGCCGCCCCCCGGCTGGCTCCACGGCGCACGCCGCTGAACCGCAGACCGCCCATCGTGTAGTGCACGACCACGGCCACGATCACGCTGATCACCAAGGTGGCGAACGCGAAGGACAGCACGAACCGCCACCAGGGGTAGCCGAAGACGAAGAACGAGATGTCCAGCCGGAACTGAGGGTCGGAAACGTTGAACGGGGTGGCGTTACGCCAGGCCAGGTAGTCGAACACCTGGCCGCTGGCGGTGCCACCGGCGAACAGCCCGATCACTCCACCGACGCCGAGCGCGACCCAGGTGAACCGCGACTCGAGGATCTCCCGGTAACGGTCCAGCAGCGCGCTGGACGAGTTGGCTGCACCCAGCCGCGGGCGAAGCCGGTAGGCGAGGGCCGCGTTCCCGGCCACGGCCGCCGCGATGATCAGCCCGAAGACGGCGAACAGGCCGATCCGGGTGGTCAGCATCTTGGTGAACACCGAGCCGTAGTCGAACGACCGGTACCAGAGCCGGTCGGTCCACACGCTGGTGAAGACGGCGAACAACACCACCAGGACAGCCACGACCACCAAGGCCGGCAGGATCGCGCTCCGTCGGCGGCCGACGCGCAGGGTACTCAACCCACTCTCTCCTCAACAGATATGCACAGGGTGGCACTGACCCAACGAGCCAGCCGGCCCGGGCGTTTCCGACGCCCGTCACGACCGGGTCCCGATTCGTACGGGTTCGAGACGCTCAGCACAGCGTATGCGCCAAAGCTGACGCTAGACCGGGAACGAGATCCGGCGCTCCGAGCAGCTCATCCGGCCGGCTGGCCAGCCGGCCCACGCCGTGCCGGTTGCCGGCCCGGTCGGCGCCGACCACCACCCGGATCTCCTGCCGCTGTCGGTGCGCCGCCACTG
>DASQUF010000209.1:0-32997 GCA_035641435.1 Propionibacteriaceae bacterium
AGCGGCGGGCGGCGGCCCGCTGGACCTTGCAGCAGGTGGCTCGGCTGGGCGTGGCCTCGGTGCACGAGCTGGGTGGTCCACACCTCGGTCCGCTGGCCGACCTCGCCCGGGTGCGGGAGGTGGGGGAGGAGGTCGCGCTGGACGTGGTGACCTACTGGGGCGAGGTCGCCTCCGCCGAGGCCCTCGAGCGAGCTGCCGCGGTGGGCGTCGCCGGGCTGGCCGGTGACCTCTGCGTCGACGGGTCGATCGGGTCCCGGACGGCCGCCCTGCACGCCCCGTACGCTGACGCCGGGCACCGGGGCGCGCGGTACCTGGACGACGACGAGATCGCCCGGCACGTTCGCGACTGCACCCGAGCCGGGCTCCAGGCCGGGTTCCACTGCATCGGCGACGACGCGGTGGCCGCCGCCGTCGACGGGCTGCGGCGGACCGCGGCGGAGCTCGGCACCGACGCCGTCCGGCGGGCCGGGCACCGGCTGGAGCACCTGGAGATGGTGGCGGAATCGGACATCTCGACGCTGGCCGAGCTCGGCGTGACGGCCAGCGTGCAGCCGGCCTTCGACGCGGAGTGGGGGAGGCCGGGGGAGCTGTACGAGACCCGGCTGGGCGCCGACCGGGCGCGGAGAATGAACCCGTTCGGCGCGCTGGCCCGGGCTGGGGTGCCGCTCGCGTTCGGCACCGACGCCCCGGTCACCCCGGTCGCCGGCTGGGCCATGGTCCAGGCCGCGGTCGACCACAGCCGCCCCGACCAGCGTCTGACGGCGGAGGGTGCTTTCACCGCGGCGACCGAGGGCGGCCACCGGGCGGCGGGCCGCGGCCGGGCGGGCCGGATCGCCGTGGGCTGGCGGGCCGACCTGGCGGCGTGGGACGAGCCCGATCTCGGGGGGCGGTCGGAGCTGCTACCCCGGCTGGCGCCGGGTGGCCCGCTGCCCGCGTGCGCACTCACGGTGGCGGCCGGGCGGATCGCGTACTCCCACCCCGACTTGTCAGTGTGAGACGTCGCCAGAGCGACGCTCCACGCTGTCAAGCGGGAGTAGAAGGAGGGTTCGGTAGGCTCACAGGGTGCTCGCCCCGGACCGTTCCGCCTCCCTTGGCGTCCGGACCCTGGTGGCGATCCTCGCCGGGGTCGCTCTCGGTCTGACCTGGCAGCCCTTCGGATGGTGGCCGTTGCTGGTCATCGCCATCCCGGCGTTCACCCTGGCCGTTCGCGGTCTGCGGCCGCGGCGGGCCTTCGGGCTCGGCTATCTGTTCGGGCTGGGGATGCTCACCATCGCGGTCAGCTGGCTGCACGTGCTCGGCGTCTGGATCGCCGTGCTGCTGATCGCCTTCGAGTCCCTCTTCTTCGGCGTGCTGGGGATCCTGCTCAGCCTGGTCGGCCGGCTCCGCTGGTGGCCGCTGGCCGGCGCGGCTGCGTGGGTGCTGGTCGAGTTCGGGTACTCCCGGGTCCCCTTCGGGGGTTTCGGGTGGAGCCGGATCGCGTACGCCGCGGTGGACACACCGCTGGCCGGCCTGCTGCCGCTGGTCGGCGTGACCGGCCTGTCCTTCGCCGTGGCGCTGGTTGCCCAGCTCGTCGGCTGGGCGGCCTGGACCTGGTGGTCGCACGGCGCCGGCCGGCGGCCGGTGCGACCGCTCCTCCTGGCCGGCGCCGGGGTCGTCGCCGTGCTGGTGCTGGCCACTGGAGTGCGGCTCTACCAGGTCGAGCCCGCGCAGACGGCGGCCGGCACCGTCCGGGTCGGCATCGTCCAGGGCAACATCCCCGGTCGGGGTATCGAGGCGATGGGCCGGGCCCGGTCGGTGACCAACAACCACCTCTCCGAGACCGTGAACCTGTTGACGCGGGTCCGGCTGGGGCAGGAGGCCGAGCCGGACTTCCTGCTCTGGCCGGAGAACTCCACCGATATCGACCCAACTGCCGACCCGGTCACCCGGCTCACCGTGGACTCCGCCGCCCGGCTGGCCGGCGTGCCGATCCTGGTCGGCGCGGTGATGCGCGGCCCCGGTCCGGACGAACGCCAGACCACTGCACTGTGGTGGGTGCCCGGGCTCGGACCGCAGGCCCGCTACGACAAGCAGAACCTGGTGCCGTTCGGCGAGTGGATCCCGTTCCGGGACCAGCTCAAGCCGCTGATCCCGATCCTGGAGCAGGTAGGAGCGCAGTCTGTGCCCGGGACCGAGCCAGGCGTGCTCGACGTCGACCTCGGCGACCGGCGGGTGCGGCTGGGCGATGTGATCTGCTTTGAGCTGGCCTACGACGCGACGATCTACGAGACAGTGGCCGGGGCGCAGGTGCTGCTGGTGCAGAGCAACAACGCCACCTACGGCGGGACGGGACAGATCGAGCAGCAGTTCGCCATCACTCGGGCCCGGGCGATGGAGGCACGGCGCGAGATCGCGGTCGCGACCACCAACAGCGTGTCGGGCTTGATCGACCGCGACGGCCGCGTGGTCCAACGGACCGCGGAGTTCACCGCCGCCAGCTCGGTGGTGGAGATGCCGCTGCGGTCCGCGCTGACCCCGGCGCTGCGGGTCGCCCCGTGGCTGGAGCGCGGGCTGGCCGCGCTGGCGCTGGTCGCGGCCGTGCTCGGGGCCCTGCGGGCCCGGCGTAGGCGGCGTCCCGCTGACGTCCCGGTCGTATCGGGCCGGTCCCAACCGCGAGTGGAGGCAGAGGTCTGATGACGAGTTCGTGGGAGCGCAGTGACCTCCAGCGCCAGCGGCGAGCTGTGTGATGAGCGACCCGACGGTCGAGCTGGGTCGCGTCCTGGTCATCATCCCGACCTACAACGAGGCCGAGAACCTGAGACCCATCGTGGAACGGGTACGTACCTCGGTGCCGGCCACGCACATTCTGGTGGCCGACGACAACTCGCCAGACGGCACCGGCCGGCTGGCCGACGAGCTGGCCGCGGCGGACGACCACGTACACGTCCTGCACCGGCTGGGCAAGGAAGGCCTGGGCGCGGCGTACCTGGCGGGCTTCGCGTGGGGCATCGAGGCCGGCTACGACGTCCTGGTCGAGATGGACGCCGACGGCTCGCACCAGCCGGAGCAGCTGCCCGACCTGCTGGCGGCGCTGGTCGACGCGGATCTCGTCCTCGGCTCCCGCTGGGTCAAGGGCGGACAGGTGGTGAACTGGCCGAAGTCCCGCGAGCTGCTGTCCCGGGCCGGAAACCTGTGGGCTCGGATCGCCCTGGGCATCCCATTGCGCGACGCGACCGGGGGTTACCGGGCATTTCGGCGCGAAACGCTGCTGGGTCTTGGTTTGAACAATGTCGCATCTGCGGGATACTGCTTCCAGGTCGACCTGGCGTGGCGGGGGCTCAAGGCGGGTTACCGGGTGGTTGAGGTGCCCATCATCTTCGTCGAACGGGAGCGCGGAGACTCCAAGATGAGCCGGAAAATCGTAGTCGAGGCATTGTTGCTGACTACGTGGTGGGGGCTGGCGCATCGGGCGCAGCAGTTGCGCAGCCGGTTGGGTCGACGTGAGGTGACTGGGTGAGGTTGAAGCGGGGCTGGCCGCTTCTGCTGCTCATCGCCATTCTGATCGGGCTGCCGATCCTCGAAGTCTGGATCCTCGTCCGGGTCGCCGAGCAGATCGGCATCTGGCCCACCCTGGCCACCCTGGTGATCCACGCCGTCGGCGGCGTACTGCTCATGCAGCACGAGGGCCGGCGGGCCTGGCAGGCGCTCACCAACGCGTACACGACCGGGAAAGTGCCCACCGGGCACCTGGCCGACGCGGCGCTCATCCTGCTCGGCGGAACCCTGCTGATATTGCCGGGCTACCTCACCGACGTAATCGGGTTCCTGTTCCTGTTCCGCTGGACGCGCCCGCTGGCCCGCAAGATGATCGCGTTCTTCATCGCGCGCCGGAACAAGGGGACCCCGGCGCCGCGGCGCTGGTCGGGTCCGGGGGACTCCTACACCAAGCCCCTCAAGCCGCCTGGCAACGGAGCCCCGAAGCGGGCCGGGGAGCCGACGGTCATCCCCGGCGAGGTCGAGCCCAGCCCGGAGAACGGTCGGTCGAGCTAGGCGGTCTTCTTGGACCGGCCGCTGCTGCGCGCACCCGTACCCGCCGCGCCGGAGCGGAGCAGGTCGAGCCGCTCGGCCAGCAGGTCCTCGAGCTCCGCGATCGACCGGCGCTCACGCAACATGTCCCAGTGGGTACGCGCCGGCTTCTCCTCCTTGAGCTCCGGCCGCTCCCCGTCGGACCGCAGGGACTCCGCGCCGCAGCGCGGGCACTCCCAAAGCGAGGGGATCTCGGCCTCGGCCGAGAACACCAAGGAGAAGTGGTGCTGCCGCGGGCAGTCGTAGCCGACCTCCTGGCGGGCCGCGAACTCGACGCCGGCCTCGTCCTCGAAGCTCTTGGCCCCGAGACCGGTGCCCTTCAACGAGCGATCAGCCATTGGAAAAACCTCCGTCGCAGTTCCTGACGATGCCTAAGCCCCGAGAGGTTCAACTCCCAGCACCCGGAGAATGTTCCGAACGATGCCTATGACACGTATTCGGAGACCTTCGCCGGACGTCTTGGCGGTGAGGACACTCCAATCATCGCCAGTGCTCCCATACCCAGAACCAGAGCGATGCCGACAATGCCGACCCGGTCGGAGAACAGGCCGGAGAACAGAGCGAACAGCCCGGGAGCCAGGAACGACGCCGCCCGGCCGGTGGTGGCGTAGAGGCCGAACATCTCGCCCTCCCGCCCTTCCGGCGCGATCTGGGCCAGGAAGGAGCGCGAGCTGGCCTGCGCCGGGCCCACCCAGAGGGTGAGGAGCAGCCCGAAGATCCAGAACATCGTCGGGCCGGATACGAACAGCAGGATGACGGCGGTGGTGATCAGGGCGACCAGGGAGATCATGATGATCCGCTTCGGTCCGACCCGGTCCTCGACCCGGCCCAGCACCAGGGCGCCGAGGGCGGCGGTGACGTTGGCCACGATGCCGAAGATCAGCACGTCGTCGGTGGCCAGGCCGTAGACGCTGACCGCGAGGATGGCGCCGAAGGAGAACACCGCGGCCAGGCCGTCGCGGTAGAGCGCCGAGGCGATCAGGAAGTAGACCGAGTTGCGGTCGCGCGTGAACAGGTTCCGCACGTCGGCGACGAGCAGTCGGTACGAGGCGAAGAAGCCGACCCGTCGGCGCTCCGGCCCCGGCGGCTTCTCAGGCACCGCGAACAGCACCGGCAGGGCGAACAGGGCGAACCAGGCCGCGGAGAACACGGCCAGCGTGCGGATGTTGAGCCCGCCCTCGGACGTCACGCCGAACCAGCCCACCTCGGGGGCGATGAAGCCGACGTAGCAGATCAGCAGCAGGATGATGCCGCCGAAGTAGCCCATCGACCAGCCGAAGCCGGAGACCCGGCCCACGGTCTCCGGCGTGGAGACCTGGGGCAGCATGGCGTTGTAGGACACCTGGGCGAACTCGGAGAACACCGAACCGGCGGCGAGCAGGACCAGGGCGGTCCACAGGTACGCCGGCTCGTCCCGCACGGTGAACAGCGCGAGCATTATGGCGACCACCAGTCCGGTCCAGATGGCCAGGCTGCGCTTGCGTCGGCCGCCGGCGTCGGCCCGCTGACCGGTGACCGGGGCGATCAGAGCGATCAGCAGGCCGGCCGCGGCGCTGGAGATGCCCAGCCAGGTGTTGGCGCTCAGGCCGCCGGGCTCGGCGTCGCCGACCACGCCACGCACGATGTAGGGGCCGAAGACGAAGGTGGTGATGACCGCGTTCCAGGCGGCCGAGCCCCAGTCCCACAGGCCCCAGGCCAGCACCTGCCGCCGCCGCACCGGTTTGGTCATGACTGGGCCTCTCTCGGTCCGGTCGGTCCGGTCCACAGGCCGTGGCGGACCAGCACATCCTTCAGGACGTCGATGCGGTCGGTGAAGATACCGTCCACGCCGAGGTCGATCAGCCTCGTCATGGTTTCGGAGTCGTCGACGGTCCAGATCTGGACCCGCTTCCCCGCCTGGTGCACCGCCTTGACCAGGCGCGGGGTCAGCACCTGGAGCCGGCGGGCGCGGAAGGGGTAGCTGGCCGGCATCTGCAGCACCGGGGCCGGGCTGTTCAGCGCCCAGGTCAGCCAGGGCACGAACCGGTTCACCGCAACGCCGGCCGAGCTGGCGGCCGAGGCGACCCGGGACCCGAGCCGGCGCCGCAGCCGGTGCAGCCGGGCCACGCTGAACGAGCTGATGCACACCCGGTCGTACGCGTCGTGCTCCGCAATCGCCGCGGCCAGCAGGTCCACGGCACCGTCGGACTTGGCGTCGATGTTGAAGCGGGCGTCGGGGAAGGCGGTCAGCAGCTCAGAAAGCAACGGGATCGGATCCTGACCAGCGATGCGAGCCCGGGCGACCTCGGCGTACGGGAGCTGGGCGATCGCTCCGGTGCGGTCGGTGACCCGGTCCAGCACAGAGTCGTGGAAGGCCACCAGGACCCCGTCGGCGGTGGCGTGCACGTCGGTCTCCAGGTAGCGGTAGCCGAGGTCGACCGCCTGCTGGAAGGCGTAGCGGGTGTTCTCCCGGTGCCGGTTGGGCGGGTAGAGCGCACCCCCGCGGTGGGCGTAGGCGGCGAAGGGCTCGTCGAAGTACGCATACCTCTCGGCCCTCATGGGCTCATTGTGGTGGGCGGGCCGGTCGGCCGCGACTCAGAGGCCGGGCAGCCGCAGCAGCGTCATCTCCAGCGGCGCGGGCAGCCAGCCGGGCACGCCGACCAGCAGCATGTAGGAGTAGCCCAGGCTGCCGCAGACGGCGAAGAAGACGACCCAGAACAGCACCTTGTTGCGGCGCGGCCAGGCCTGGTAGCGCTTGAGCTGCAGCTTGAACCAGCCCATCAGCCGGTTGGCCCACTCGAACTCGCTCGACCAGATGGCCAGGCCGAGCAGCACCAGCGGGATCCCACCCGGGCCAGGCAGCGGACCGCTGACGAAGCCCAGACACATGAAGAACAGCCCGGCGATGGCTACAGCAATCCGGTAGACGGCGAGCTGGCGGGGGTTCTGGCGGATCCGGCGGCGCCACCGCCAGCGGTCCTCCTCGGGATCCAGGAGTACATGGTGGTCGTGCTCGTGCTCGTGGTGGTGCTCGGGCACTGTCTCCGCCGACCGGCCGTCGGGCTCGATGGTCGCCGTCCCGTGCTCAGCCTCAGGTGCCTTACCGCCCTCGGCACCGGGTGACATGGGCACCACTGTAGGCGGGCGGGCAAGGTGGGAGAATTCCCGCAGACGGACGCTTAGCAGAAGTTTGGGAAGGGGAGGATGACGGATCCGCAGGATGCGGGCGCGCGCCCGCCGGTGATCCTGTCGATCCAGTCCTCGGTCGCGTACGGCCATGTCGGCAACAGCGCGGCCACCTTCCCCCTGATGCGGATGGGCGTCGAGGTGTGGCCGGTGCTGACCGTGCACTTCTCCAACCACACCGGCTACCCGAGCTGGCGCGGGCCGCTGCTGGCGGCGACCGATGTCGCCGAGGTGGTTCGCGGCATCGAGGAGCGCGGGGTGCTCGAGCGCGTCGCCGCGGTGCTGTCCGGCTACCAGGGCGACCCGGCCGTAGCTGAGGTCATCCTGGACACCGTCGCCACGGTGCGCCGGCACAACCCGGCGGCCCTCTACTGCTGCGACCCGGTGATGGGCGACGTGGGCCGCGGCTTCTACGTGCGACCCGGCATCCCGGCGCTGATGCGGGACCGGGTGGTGCCCGCCGCCCAGCTCATCACGCCGAACCAGTTCGAGCTGGAGGCGCTGACCGGGCGTCCCTCGGGGACGACCGCCGGGCTGCTGGACGCGGCCGACCAGGCGCGGGCACTGGGCCCTGAGGTGGTTCTGGTCACCAGCGCCGTGCTCGCCGACGGGGAGCCCGACTCGATCGCGATGGTCGCCGTCGACGAGGCGGGCGCCTGGTCGGTCGTCACGCCGCTGCTGCCGCGTACGTTCACGGGCGCGGGCGACCTGACCGCGGCGGTGTTCCTGGCCCACCGACTCCGGGGCGCCGATCTGCTCACCGCCCTGGCCGAGACCGCGGCCGCCGTCTTCGGCGTCCTCCGGGTCACCGTCGAGGTGGGGCAGTCCGAGCTGACCCTGGTTCAGGCTCAGGATGAGCTGGTCGCTCCGACCTCTCGGTTCGAGGTCACCCGCCTTCGCTAGGAGATGACTCAGTCGCGGAAGACCTCGATGTTGGCGCCGAGGGCGTTCAGCCGGTTCGCCAGGTCCTCGTAGCCGCGGTTGATCACGTAGACGTCGCGCAGCTGGGAGCTGCCGCGAGCCGCCAGCATGCCGAGCAGGATGCAGACGGCCGGGCGCAGCGCCGGCGGGCAGATCACCTGGTGGCCGCGCCACTTGGTCGGCCCCTCGACGATCACCCGGTGCGGGTCCAGCAGCTGGACCCGGGCGCCGAGCCGGTTGAGCTCGGTCAGGTAGACGGCCCGGTTCTCGTAGACCCAGTCGTGGATGATCGTCTTGCCCTCGGCGGTGGCGGCGATGACGGCGAAGAACGGCAGGTTGTCGATGTTCAGCCCGGGGAACGGCATCGGGTGGATCTTGTCGATCGGCGACCGCAGCGAGGACGGGTGGACGGTCAGGTCGACCAACCGCGTGTGCCCGTTGGCGGCCTTGTACTCCTCGGTCAGGTCGAACTGCAGCCCCATCTCGGCCAGCACCGCCAGTTCGATCTCCAGGAACTCGATCGGCACCCGACGGATGGTCAGCTCCGACTGGGTAACGATCGCCGCCGTCAGCAGGCTCATCGCCTCGATCGGGTCCTCCGACGGCGCGAACTCCACGTCGGCGTTGATGGTCTCCAGACCGATCACCCGAAGGGTGGTGGTGCCGATGCCGTCGATCTTGACGCCGAGTGCGGTCAGGAAGACGCACAGGTCCTGGACCATGTAGTTCGGGCTGGCATTGCGGATGGTGGTCAGCCCGGGGGAGAGGGCAGCGGCGAGCAGAGCGTTCTCGGTCACCGTGTCACCCCGCTCGGTCAGGGTGATCGGGGTCCGTGGCTCGACCGACTCATCGACCGTGCAGTGGTAGAACCCGTCGGTCGGGATCACGTCCAGACCGAACCGGCGCAGCACCTGGAGATGCGGCTGGATCGTCCGCGCACCCAGGTCGCAGCCGCCGGCGTACGGCAGCTCGAAGCTGGTGTAGGAGTGCAGCAGCGGGCCGAGGAACATGATCACCGAGCGGGTCCGGCGGGCCGCCTCGATATCCATGGCGTCCAGGTCGAGCTGGTCCGGCCTGATGAGCTCGAGGTCGTTCTTGTTGTCCAGCCAACGGGCCTGCACGCCGATGCTGGTGAGCACCTCGAGGATCCGGTTGACCTCCTCGATCTTGGCGATGCCCCGGAACACGGTGCGGCCCCGGTTGAGCAGGCTGGCGCAGAGCAGGCCGACGGCCGCGTTCTTGGAGGACCGTACGTCGATACTGCCGGTGAGCTTGGTGCCGCCCTCGACCCGCAGGTGTTGTGGCCCGGTACCGCCGACCGAGATGAGTGTCGAATCCAGCGCCGCGGCGATCCGGTTGACCATCTCTAGGCTAAGGTTCTGGTTGCCCGCCTCGATCCGGTGCACCGCGCTCTGACTGGTGCCCAGCACGTCGGCGAGCTGAGTCTGGGTCAGGCCCCGATGCTTCCGGGCATCACGGATCAGGCCGCCGATCCGGTCCAAGTACGTTGCGGTCACGCTGAGCACGATAACTCATATATGAGTTATCTCTGGCCGAAACGCCCAAGCGGTGGACATCCGGGGCAGTGGTCGCAGCGGGAGACCTCCCCCTACAGTGGGGCCATGGCTGCACACTATGACGTCGTGGTCCTGGGGGCCGGCCCGGGCGGGTACGTGGCCGCGGTCCGTTCCGCCCAGCTCGGGCTGAAGACGGCCATCATCGAGCTGAAGTACTGGGGCGGGGTGTGCAACAACGTCGGCTGCATCCCGACCAAGTCCCTGCTGCGCAACGCCGAGATCGCGCATCTCTTCAACCACGAGGCCGACGTGTTCGGCATCAGCGGCGACGTGACCTTCGACTTCGGGGCGGCCTGGAAGCGGAGCCGGTCCACCGCCGACCGGATGGCCAAGGGCGTGCACTACCTGATGAAGAAGAACAAGATCACTGAGATCGACGGCTGGGCCACTTTCACCGACCCCCACACCTTCTCGGTCGAGCTCAACGGCGGCGGCACCGACGAGGTCACCTTCGATCACGTCATCATCTCCGCCGGGGCGACCACCCGGCTGCTCCCGGGCACCTCGCTGAGCGAGCGGGTGGTGACCTACGAGGAGCAGATCATGACCGACTCGGTGCCGGAGTCGATGATCATCGCCGGCGCCGGGGCGATCGGGGTCGAGTTCGCGTACGTGCTGGCCAACTACGGCACCCAGGTCACGATCGTGGAGTACCTGGACCGGATGGTGCCGCTGGAGGATCCTGAAGTCTCGGCTGAGCTGACCAAGCAGTACAAGAAGCTGGGCGTCACGGTGTTGACCGGCACCAAGGTCGAGACCATCGACGACTCGGGGGAGAAGGTCAAGGTCACCGTGTCGCCGGCCAAGGGTGGGGATTCCCGGACGCTCGAGGCCGACAAGGTGATGCAGGCGATCGGCTTCGCGCCGCGGACCGAGGGCTACGGCCTGGAAGCCACCGGGGTGCAGGTGAGCCAGCGTGGCGCGATCGAGATCGACGACTACATGCGGACCAACGTGCCGCACATCTACGCGATCGGAGACTGCACCGGCAAGCTGCTGTTGGCCCACACCGCCGAGGCGCAGGGCGTGGTCGCCGCCGAGATGATCGCCGGCGCGGAGACCATGCCCGTCAACTACGACATGATCCCGCGGGCGACCTACTGCCAGCCGCAGATCGGTTCGTTCGGCTACACCGAGGCGCAGGCCAAGGACATGGGCTACGACGTCAAGACGGCGAAGTTCCCCTTCACCGCCAACGGCAAGGCGCACGGGCTGGGGGAGGCTGTCGGCTTCGTCAAGCTGGTCGCCGACGCCAAGTACGGGGAGATCCTGGGCCTGCACATGATCGGCCCGGACGTCACCGAGCTGTTGCCCGAGCTGAACCTGGCTCAGCTGTGGGACCTCACGGCCGAGGAGGTGGCGCGCAACGTGCACGCACATCCGACCCTGTCCGAGGCGCTGAAGGAAGTGGCCCACGGCATCAGTGGCCACATGATCAACTTCTAGTTGCGGCTGGTCGCTCGCACGATCGCGCTCTAATCCGCCGCCTTCGTCGGGCCCGTCGAAACGAGAAGGGTGTTTCTCCGTTCCCTCCTGCAGTGCGGCGGCGCGCGACCTTCCGATGCTCGCGACCTGACCACGGGCGGCGGTCGGCGTCCGACGGCGCGGGCTTCCGACGCTCGCGACCTCACCGGCGGGATGTATTACTCGGCGGGAGCGAAGGTGCCGATGCAGGCCTTGTTGCCGTCCGGGTCGGCAATCACCGTCGTCCACGGCGCCCGACTGTCGTCGACGATCACGCCCCCAGCGGCGACCGCTGCGGCGATGCGTTGCTCAGCCACGTCGTGCGGCACCTGGATGTCGACGTGGAACCGCTGTCGCGGCGTCTCGTGCTCCTCGGTGTCCTGGAACCACAGGATCGGCATCCGCCAGGTGGGGTCGCGGACATCGTCGCCGATGGTGCCCCGGCCCTGGGCCTCGCCACCGCCGGTCAACAGGGCCGACCACACCGGCGCCACCGCGGCTGCGTGTGCGGTGTCGAGCGCCAGCTCGATCGCGGTGAGCGACGCGGGGTCGGCGCCCAGGTCCTGGTCGGCCGCCATCTCGCTGATCCGGCGCGCCAGCTCGATGTCTCGCTGCGTGACCCACTCGACCCGATGCTCAGTGCCCTCGTCATCGCGGTAGATCGCATCGTCGCTGATCAGCTTGAGCTCGACGAAGCCGGTATCCATCCGGACCTGGGGATAGTGGCCCACCGCCTCGCCCACCGTGACGACGGCGGCCAGGAAGCGAACCCCGGTGGCGAAGTCGCCCGTGACGAACCGAGCGTGCAGGCCCTGACCGAGCTTGCGCCAGTCCCGCAGGTGGGCGTCGGTGATCTGCTGATCGCTGACCATGTCAGGCACGCGTATGACCCTTCCTCACTTCGCCGTTTCGGGACTACGGTCGGCGATGATCCGGGCGTAGGCGCGGCCGGAGTCCTTCACGGTGCGCCGCTGGGTGTCGTAGTCCACCCGGACCAGGCCGAAGCGCTTGGTGTAGCCCCAGGCCCACTCGAAGTTGTCCATCAGTGACCAGTAGAAGTACCCGTGTACCGGCACCCCTTCCTCGACCGCGTCGAGCACGGCGGCCAGGTGGTCGACCAGGAACGTGGTGCGGTCGGGGTCGTGGACCTGACCGTCATCGTCGACCTGGTCGTCGTAGGCCACCCCGTTCTCGGTGACGTAGAGCTTCGCCCCGGCCGGGCCGGTGTACTCGGCGTGCAGCCGGACCAGCAGCCGCCGCAGGCCGTCGGGCTGGATCGGCCAGCCCATCGCGGTGGTGTGCGATCCCTGGGGATGGCTGACCACATGGTCGGCCGCCGGAAGAGGCGAGCGGAGCGGATGCCGGCTCGGCGCCTCGGCATTCACCGCCTGGTCCGAGGTCCGGTCGCTGAGCCGCTGGCCGAAGTAGTAGTTGACCCCCAGGACATCGATCGGCGCGGCGACGGTGGCGAGGTCGCCGGGACGGATGACCTGCTCCAGGCCCAGCCCGGCCACGTCCGCAAGCACGTCCTCGGGGTACGCCGCCCGGAAGATCGGGTCCAGGAAGATCCGGTTCATCTGCCCGTCCACCCGCCGGGCCGCGTCGACGTCACCGGGACGGTCGGGGTCCACCGGATCGGCGACGGTCAGGTTGAGGGTCAGGCCGAGCCGCAGAGCGGGGTCCGCGGCCCGCAGCGCCTCGACGGCCAGGCCATGGCCGAGCAACAGGTGGTGTGCGGCGGCCAGGCCGGCGGCCGGGTCCTGCAGCCCCGGCGCGTGGGCTCCTGAGATGTGCCCGACGAATGCGGCGCACCATGGCTCGTTGAGCGTGGTCCAGACCGGGACCCGGTCGCCGAGCGCCTCGTGCACCGTGAGGGCGTACTCGCTGAACCGGTACGCGGTGTCCCGGTTGCGCCAACCACCCTGCTCCTCCAGCGCCTGCGGCAGGTCCCAGTGGTAGAGGGTGAGCCAGGGCATGATGTCGCGCCCGAGCAGCTCGTCGACCAGCCGCGAGTAGAAGTCCAGGCCGGCCGGGTTGACCGACCCGCCGTCGGGCCGGACCCGGGCCCATGAGGTCGAGAACCGGTAGCTCTGCAGACCCAGGTCGGCCATCAGCGCGACGTCGTCGGCGTAGCGGTGGTAGTGGTCGCACGCCTGCGTGCCGTCGTCGCCGTTGACGACTGCATCGGGGACCCGGCAGAACGCGTCCCAGATCGAGTCGGTCCGGCCGTCGGTGTGGGTGGCGCCCTCGATCTGAAACGCCGCGGTGGCAGCGCCGAACAGGAACGCGGCGTCGAAGCTACGGGCCACGGTGTCATCCTGTCACCACCGGCTCGGCCGGCTTCAGTCGAAGCGGTACGGGTTGGCGTTCAGCGAGGCCAGGACGCGGCACCGATGGACATCGCACGCCATCGGCCGACCGACCGGGTCAGCCGGAGACGTAGCCCTCCAGCTGGTCCCGCTCGAACTCGATCTGGGTGATGTGGGACTTGACCGCGTCGCCGATACTCACGATGCCGGTCAGCCGGCCATGGTCGTCGACGACGGGGAGATGCCGGATGCGCTGCTCGGTCATGGTGGACATCAGTGACTGCACCGAGTCCTGGGCCGTGCACGTCTGAACGTCGCTGGTCATGATCGCCGAGACCGGTCCGTTGAGGAAGTCGGTGCCCTTCAGCAGCCACCGGACGATGTCCCGCTCGGTAACGATCCCGGACACGTGACGACCGTCCGGCGACACCACCACGGCGCCGAGGTTGTACTCCTCGAGCAGTCCGACGACATCGAGCACGGTGGCGCTCGGGCGGACGGTGATGACGTGGAAGCCTTTAGTCCGTAGCAGCTCGTAAATCCGCATCGGCCAACCTCCTTGGCCGAAGATTAACCATTCTCGGCCGCCTCCGGAAGGTTTCAGTCCACAGGTTGATGCGGCGTAGGGTGATTCGTCGTGCCCGATCGACCCCGCTTGTTGCTCTCCTCCGTGGCTCTGGTTCTGGCGGCTGGCTGTGCCCAGGTCACCGTGACGCCGCCCAGCGCCTCGACCGCGTCAAACCCGTCATCTTCGCCCACTGCGTCGCCGTCGGCCTCGAGTCCGAGTGCCTCGAGCCCGACGCCGACCGCCAGCGCGATACCGAGCGGCAGGGATGCGCCGACCGCGGACGCTGAGCAGCCGACGCTGCCCCGCGGCGGTCGGGAGATCTTCCCCACCTACCGCCTGGTGGGGTACGCCGGGCTCACCGGGGCCTCGACCCTGGGTCGGCTCGGCACCGGCCCGCTCGACCAGCGGGTCCGCGAGCTGGAGCGGCGTGCCGAGGCGTACGAGGCCGGGCGCAAGGTCCTGCCGGTGCTGGAGGTGATCGCCACGATCGTGCAGTCCGGACCCGGCTCCGACGGGAAGTACCGGACCCGGGTGAGCGACAAGAACATCGCGGTCTACCTGGCCGCGGCCCGCAAGCGGAAGGCCTTGCTGCTGCTGAACATCCAGCCGGGCCGTTCGGAGTTCCTGCCCGAGGCCAAGGCGTACGAGCGGTGGCTGCGCGAGCCGGACGTCGGTGTCGCTCTCGACCCGGAGTGGGCGATGGACCCCGGGCAGCGGCCGGGACGCGCGTACGGCCACACCACCGGAGCGGAGCTGAACCAGACGGCGGCCTACCTCGCCAACCTGGTCCGTCGTCACGACCTGCCGGAGAAGGTGATGGTCTACCACCAGGTGGCGGCCAGTGTCGTGCGCAAGGAGTCCGGGCTGAAGCCACACCCGGGCGTGGTTCAGATCAAGTCGGTGGACGGCCTCGGCCCGCCCGGCCCCAAGGTCAACACCTACCGGGTGGTCAACAAGACCACGCCGAAGCACGTGCACGCCGGCTTCAAGCTGTTCTTCACCGAGGACACCGAGGGCGCCAGCCGGCTGATGACTCCGCGCGAGGTGCTGGGGCTCAAGCCGCGCCCCGAGTACGTGATGTACGAGTAGGGGCTCGGCGACTGTCGGCCGCGTCCGGCACAATGACCGGCGTGACCGAGCTCTACCTGACCGGCAACGAGGCCGCGGACCAACTGCTGTCCACCGACGACAACGCGCTGCTGATCGGCATGCTCCTGGACCAGCAGGTGCCGATGGAGAAGGCGTTCAGCGGACCGAAGGTGATCGCGGAGCGGATGGGCGGAACCCTCGACGTGGCGGCGATCGCGGCCAGCGACGAGGAGGAGTTCGTCGCGCTGTGCTCGAAGCCACCGGCCATCCACCGCTTCCCGGGCTCGATGGCCAAGCGGGTCCGCGAGTGCTGCCGGGTGCTGGTCGAGCGCTACGACGGGCAGGCCGCCAACGTGTGGCGCGACCAACCGGACGGGGCCGCGGTCAAGGCCGCCCTGGCCAAGCTGCCCGGCTTCGGCGCGGACAAGGCGGCCATCTTCACCGCCGTGCTCGGCAAGCGTCGGGGCGTGACCCCGCCGGGCTGGCGGGAGGCCGCCGGCTACTACGGCGAGCCGGACACCTTTCGGTCGGTCGCCGACATCGTCGACGCCGACTCGCTGCAGCGGGTCCGCGAGACCAAGCAGCAGGTGAAGGCGGCGGCGAAGAAGAAGACGGCGACGTCACCGGCCGGCTGACGTCGTGCCAGGATCAACCGTGGATATCGCGCAGGTTCGGCGGAGTCGGGGCTATCACGGGCTGATCGCGGTCGGTCTGGTCAGCTACGGTCTGGTCCATCTGGTGCTGGCCTGGCTCGCGCTGCAGATCGCGTTCGGCCGCCGCGAGGATGCCTCCCCCGGGGGAGCGCTGCAGCAGCTGACACAGCAACCGCTGGGCAGCCTGCTGCTCTGGGTCATGGCTATCGGTCTGTTCACCCTGGTGCCCTGGCAGGTCTTCGAGGCGGCCATCGGCCGGGAGGAGGCCAACCGTGACGGACGGCTGCGGAAGCGGCTGTCCTCGGCCGGCCGGGCCGTTGTCTACCTGGCGCTGGGCATCCTGGCCGTCGGGGTGGCCATGGGCAGCGGCGGCGGGTCAGGCAGCGGGGAGGAGACCGTGTCAAGCCGGCTGATGGCCCTGCCGTTCGGACGGTTCCTGGTCGGCGCCGTCGGCATCGCCGTGATCGCGGTCGGCATCTCGCAGATCGTCAAGGGGGTCAAGCAGAGCTTCACCGAGGACCTGGACTCCGGCGTCAGTCGGAACGTCCGCCGCCTCGGCACCGTCGGCTACTGCGCCAAGGGCGTCGCGCTGAGCATCATCGGCGCGTTGTTCGGGTACGCCGCGCTGACCTACGACCCGGAGAAGGCCGGTGGCCTGGATGCGGCCCTCGACACGATCCGCCAGCAACCGTTCGGCACGGCGCTGCTGGTCATCATGGCGCTGGGCCTGGCCAGCTTCGGAGTGTTCTGCTTCGTCTGGGCTCGGCGCGCGCGTTACTGAGCGCCGGTGTAGGCGGCCTTGCGCAGCCGCAGGAAGCCCTCGCCCGCCGCCTTGATCCCGGGGGGCCGGTATTGCGCTCCACCGAAGGTTCGTCTTTGACACTTGTCACTTCTCGCGGACTTTGATATAACAAACTAACAAATACGCTAGGAGTTCCCATGGTGGCGGAGATGTCCGCAGAAAACGGCGGAGGGGGTCGGCCCAGTGCGGCCGAACCCGACCTGGCCGCACTGGCCCGCCAAGCCCGCTGGCTGGTGATCAAGACGGTGACCGAGATCAAGGCCGGACACATCGGTGGGCCGCTGTCGATGATGGACCTGCTGGTCAGCCTGTACTTCGGTGAGCTGCGCATCCGGCCCGAGCAGCCGGACTGGCCGGACCGGGACCGGTTCATCCTGTCCAAGGGCCACGCCGCGATCGGGCTGTACGCCGTGCTCGCGCTTCGCGGCTTCCTCGACGTCGACGAGCTGGCCACCTTCGACCAGGGCAACTCCCGGTTGCAGGGCCATCCGGACGTGACCCGTCTGCCCGGATTGGAAGCCTCGACGGGTTCGCTCGGCCAGGGGCTGTCCCTCGGGGTGGGCATCGCCCTGGGGGCGCGGCTCGCCGAGAAGCCGTTCCACACCTTCGTGCTGCTCGGTGACGGCGAGATCCAGGAGGGCATGGTCTGGGAGGCCGTGCAGGTCGCGGCCCGCTACCGACTGACCAACCTGACCGCGATCGTGGACCGCAACGGGCTGCAGCAGTTCGGGCTGCCCTCGACCGACGTCACCACCCACACCGACCGCGGCGACCGCCGGGACCCCTGGTACGGCGTTGACCTGGCCGCGGTCTTCCAGGCCTTCGGCTGGCGGGTCGTCGAGCTGGACGGCCATGACCTCGGTCAGATCTCGAACGCCCTGCGGCTGGCCCGGTCCGGTGACCCGGCCGGCCGGCCCACCGTGCTGATGGCCCACACGGTCAAGGGGAAGGGGCTCTCGCTGGCCGAGGGCCAGCACACCTGGCACAGCATCGTGCCGACGGCCGAGGACTTCGAGCGGGCCCGGCAGGAGCTGGAGCCCGATGAGCTCGAGCTGCTCGACGCTACCGGGAACGAGGTGCGGGCATGACCGCGATGCGGGACATCTGGGGCGAGAGGCTCGTCCAGCTGGGGACCGACGACCCGCGCACGGTCGTCCTGGACGGTGACCTGGCCAACTCGACGAAGGCCGACAAGTTCGCCAAGGCGCACCCGGACCGGTTCTTCCAGATGGGCATCGCCGAGCAGAACCTGATCGGCGCGGCGGCGGGTCTCGCGTCCGTCGGCTACGTGCCCTGGACGTCGTCCTTCACGGTCTTCTTCACCCACCGCGCGATCGACCCGATCCGGATGCTGGTGGCCCAGAGCCACGCCAACGTCAAGATCGCCGCGTCCTACTCGGGCCTGCTCATCGGCGCCGTCGGCAAGACCCATCTCGACGTGCAGGACCTGGCGATCATGCGGGCCATGCCGGACATCGCGGTGCTGGCTCCGGTGGACGAGGTCGAGCTGCGAGCGGCGATGGACTGGGCTCACTCCCATGTCGGTCCGGTCTACCTGCGGCTGGCTCGGGACAGCGTCGTCCCGGTGTTCGGACCGGACTACACGTTCGTGCCGGGCGCCGTCCACCGGCTGCGGTCCGGCGCCGACGTGGCGCTGGTCTCCACCGGGGCGCAGACCGCACGGGTGCTCGATGCGGCCGAGCGTCTGGACGCGGCCGGCATCGCGGCGACGGTGGTGCACCTGCCCTCGCTCAAGCCGCTGGACACCGAGGCCCTGGTCGAGCTGGTCGGGAGGTCGCCGCTGGTGGTGACGGTCGAGGAGCACTCGGTGCTCGGCGGTCTCGGCGGCCTGGTCGCCGAGGTGCTCACCAGCGTCGGTACGGCGCCCCGGATCGAGCGGATCGGGCTGCAGGACACCTGGGGTGAGTCGGCCGGCAACGACTTCCTGCTCGACAAGTACGGCCTGTCCCCGGCACGGATCGCCGAACGGGTGCAGCGGGTTCTGGCCGAGCGATGACCGCTGAGCGAAGCTATGTCGTCGACGTGATTGCGGGCGACGGCATCGGTCAGGAGGTCGTACCCGCCGCCATCCGCTGCGTCGACGCGGTCGCCCACAGTCATGGGTTCCGCGTCACCTGGAGGTCGCGGGACTGGGGGTCGGACCACTACCGCAGCCACGGCCGGATGATGCCGGCCGACGGCATCGCGCAGCTGGCCGACGGCGATGCCATCCTGCTGGGCGCCGTCGGCGCGCCGGACATCCCCGACGACGTGACTCTGTGGGGTCTGCTCATCCCGATCCGGCGCGAGTTCCTCCAGTACGTGAACCTGCGTCCCGTCCGGGTGCTACCCGGGGTCGTGTCCCCGCTCCGCGACGCCGAGGGTGTCGACATGCTGATCGTGCGGGAGAACGTGGAGGGGGAGTACTCCGAGGTCGGCGGCCGGCTCTACCGGGGACGACCCGAGGAGATGGCGGTGCAGGAGGCCGTCTTCACCCGCACCGGGGTCTCCCGGGTCGCGGCGTACGCAGTGGCGCAGGCCCAGGCCCGGCGCGGCATCCTCACCTCAGCCACCAAGTCCAACGGGATCATCCACACGATGCCGTTCTGGGACGAGGTGGTTGCGGAGGTCGTCGGCGAGGCCGGGGGAGTAAAACTGGACAAGATGCTGGTCGATGCGCTTGCCGCCCGGGTTGTGCTCCAGCCGCGCAGCCTGGACGTGATTGTCGCCTCCAACCTGTTCGGCGACATCCTCTCCGACCTGGCCGCCGCGGTGGCCGGGTCGATCGGGGTTGCTCCGAGCGGCAATATCAACCCGTCCCGGGACCATCCGTCCATGTTCGAACCGGTGCACGGGTCGGCGCCGGACATCGCCGGCCAGGGCGTCGCCAACCCGGTCGGTCAGATGTGGGCGGCCGCCATGATGCTCGAGCACCTCGGTGAGGCGGAGGCGGGCAGGACGCTGATCTCGGCCTTCGAGGGCGCGCTCGGCGACGGCGTACGCACCCGGGACCTCGGCGGCACGGCCAGCACCGACGAGTTCACCGCAGCGGTCCTCGACCGCATTCCCACCGCCGGCCCCAACCCGACAGGAGACTCCCATGCGTGACCAGAAGCTGTTCATCGACGGCCGCTGGGTCGACGGTGTGGACACCTTCGCCGTGCACGACCCCTTCGACCAGAGCCAGGTCGGGACCGTAGCGGTCGCGAGCCCCGAGCAGGCCGCGGAGGCCGTGACGGCGGCCAAGGCGGCGATGCTGGCCGGATGGCCGGCCTCGGCCCGGGCCGACCTGCTGCTGGAGACCAGCCGGCTGGTTGCCGAGCGGGCGGAGGACTTCGCCGAGCAGATCCGGGCCGAGGCCGGCAAGCCGATCGCCGCCGCCCGCGTCGAGGTGTCTCGGGCCGTGACCACGTTGCGGGTGGCGGGGGAGGAGGCGCGTCGGCTGCCGTCGGAGACGGTGCAGTTCGACGAGGTCAACGGCGTGGTGCCCTTCGGCTTCACCTTCCCCGAGCCGTTCGGCGTGGTGGCGGCGATCACCCCGTTCAACTTCCCGCTGAACCTGGTGCTGCACAAGGTCGCGCCGGCGCTGGCGGCCGGCTGCGCGGTCGTGCACAAGCCGTCGGAGCGTACGCCGCTGACCGCCGGGTTGCTGGCGGAGACGCTGGTCGAGGCCGGGCTCCCGTCCGGCTGGTACAACGTGGTCACCGGAAATCCGGCCGAGATCGTGGGGATCTGGAACGACCATCCCGACGTCGCGGTGCTGACCTTCACCGGCTCAGCCGAGGTCGGCTGGCAGCTGAAGAGCGCCTCACCGCGTAAACGCCACATCCTCGAGCTCGGCTCCAACACCGCGGTGTTGGTGGCCGCCGACGCCGACCTGACCCGCGCGGTCGACGCGGTCGTCACCGGCGGCTACACGTTCAGCGGGCAGGCCTGCATCTCGGTGCAACGGGTCTACGTCGAGGAGCCGGTCGCCAAGGAGTTCACCGACCGGCTCGCGGCCGCGGTCGAGATGCTCACCATCGGTGACACTCGGAACCCCGAGACGGTCGTCGGCCCGGTGGTCAGTGAGCAGGCCCGCGAGCGCCTCGTCGAGTGGATCGCCGAGGCGGTGGATGGGGGCGCTCGGGTCGCCACGGGCGGCACGCTGGAGGGCGCCTGCCTGCGGCCGACCGTCCTGGCCGACGTCCCGGCGTCCGCCCGGGTGGTCTGTGAGGAGGTCTTCGGGCCCGTCGCGTCGATCCGCACGGTGAAGTCGGTGTCCGAGGGCATCGAGGAGGTCAACTCGGCGCGTTTCGGCCTGAACACCTCGATCTTCACCTCAGACCTGGCGTCGGCGCTGCAGTTCGCCCGGGAGGCCGAGGCCGGCAGCGTCCTGGTCAACATCACACCGTCGTTCCGCGCCGACCACATGCCGTACGGCGGGGTCAAAGACAGCGGCCAGGGCCGGGAGGGTGTCAAGTACGCCATCGCCGAGCTGCTGGACCAGCGACTCGTCGTCTTGGCGCCATAGCGGGATGTTGCCGTTACGACTTGTCGGAGGATCGGCAAGCGCACATATCGCGCAACTGACAGATAGACATATCTATACTTGCGGTCAAATTCGATAGTCATGTCGACTTATCACACAGATGTATGACTATATCGACACGGTCGGATTCGCCAGGTTCGTTAGGCCGACCTCTGCCCGTCGACGTTCGACTTGAGCGTCCGGCTCTCAGATGCTACGTATCAGCCTGACGGCGAACGGGCACCCGCCTGTCCGATAAGCGGCATTATGTCAAGTAGCCGCAGTGGGACTAGACCGCGCTCGCCCCGCACCTGCTCCCCTCATTCTCCAGATCTCATGCGGTGCAGGATGTCCGGCAGCGAGCCGTCCGCGATCACGCCGAGCCGTTTGGTGGCCCGGGTCATCGCGACATAGAGATCCGACCGGCCACGCGGCGACTCACGCAGAATCGCGCCCGGGTCGGCGATCAGGACCGAGTCGAACTCCAGTCCCTTCGACTGACCCACCTCGAGGACCGCCGTCGAGGCGTCGAGCAGCGCCGGGTCCGATCCAGCAGCGATTCCGGGCAGCGCGGCGGACACCAGGTCGGTGAGCTCGGCGTAGCGTGACCCGGGCACGATCACGGCGAGGCGTCCGTCGCCGATCCGGGCCTGCTCGGCCGCGACCGCGTCGAGCAGGGTCCGGCCGAACTGGTCGGCAGGCACACACCGGATCCACGGCAGCACCCCGGTGGACCGTGCCGACACCGGTGGCACGGCCGCCGGGTCGATCGCGGTCAGTAGGTCGCCCACCACGGACATGATCTCGGCCGGCGTCCGGTAGTTCACGGTCAGCTCGGCGGTGCGCCAGCGGCCGGGTGCATACCGGTCGAGCAGCTCCGCCCAGGATCGCACCCCAGCATCGCTGCCGGCCTGGGCAAGATCACCGACCAGCGTCATCGACCGGCGCCTACCGCGGCGCATCAGCATCCGCCATTCCATCGGCGACAGCTCCTGCGCCTCGTCCACGATCACGTGGCCGAACTGCCACGTGCGGTCGGCTGCGGCGCGTTCAGCGATGGTGCCCGGTGTATCGCGGTGCCGGGTCCGCTCCGCCATCAGCGCGATGAACGGGTCGACGTCCAGGGGATCGACCGTCAGCCCGCCCGCGGCGAGTTCGCTGTGCACGACCTCGCGCATGTACGCCAGGTGCTCAGCATCCGCCGCGGCGCGCTCGGCGTCCGCCCGGCGGCGCTGCCGTTTCACCGTGTCGGTCTCACCCAGCAACTCGGCGGCCTCGTCGAGGAGCGCCACGTCGGCCCGGGTCCAGGGATCTCCCGGCTTGCGGGACAACCTGGCGCGCTCCGCCGGAGAGAGCTCCGGCGCGGCGGCGGCGAGTCGCTCCGGCGATGACCACAGCGACGTGAGCAGGCGCTCGGGCGTGACGTCATGCCGGGCCCGCTCCTGCCGCACGTTCTGAACCGCGCGGGCCAGCACCTCGACCATCTGGAGGTTGCCCTTGATCCGGCTCGCGTCCGGGGACTCGGCCGCAGTTCCCACCACGCCTGGGAACAGCTCATCGATGGTTGACAGCACCACCTCGGTCTCACCGAGTGACGGGAGCACCTGCTCGATGTAGCGCAGGAAGGTCGCGTTCGGGCCGACCACCAGCACCCCGCGCCGGGCGAGCTGGTCGCGGTGGGTGTAGAGCAGGTACGCGGCGCGGTGTAGCGCGACGACGGTCTTGCCGGTGCCGGGGCCACCCTGGACCACCAGGACCCCGGGCAGGTCGGATCGGATGATCGCGTCCTGCTCCGCCTGGATCGTGGCGACGATCTCCGACATGCGGCCGGTGCGGTCGGCCGACAGCGAGGCGAACAGCGCGGCCTCGCCGACCAGGTTCTGGTGATCACGGTCGTCCAACGCGTCCAGGTCGAGGATGTCGTCGTCGACGGCGACGACGGTCCGCCCGGTGAGCCGGATATGCCGCCGCCGGAACACCCCGCTCGGGTCCGCTGCGGTCGCCCGGTAGAACGGTTGCGCCACCGGCGCGCGCCAGTCGATGAGCAGCGGATCGTGATCATCGTCGAAGAGCCCGATCCGGCCGATGTAAAACGTCTTTGTGTCGACGGTGTCGATCCGGCCGAAACACAATCCGCGCTCTACTGTCATCAGTTGACTCGATCGACCCGCATAGGTACTGGCGAATGAATCGCGTTCGGTCGCCCCCTGCTCGGTTTCGGTCGTCGGACCTGCGTAGACCCGTTGGAGCTCGGCGGTCGCGCGGCCGCGGGCGCGGTCCAGCACCTCGTACAGTATGTCGACATAGCCTTGTTCTAGGGCGATCTCGTGCTTGAGCACGTTTTCGGTCATGCGCTCCCCTGGTTCGGCGAAGTAGGTACTTGACGAACATCGCAGTCTGGATTATTCTGAAATTGAGCACCGAAATGGGGTGCTCTTTCTTGTGTTCAGACAAATACGACAGGATACCAATCCGCGCGGGATCTGCGCAATCCCAAGAATGGTGAAGAAGGCCTAATCGGCGAAGCCCGAATTTCTTGATCGGCCCCCCGCCACCGTCGAGTGAACACCGCGAGCGGTCGTCCCGGCCTGGTCAGCTCACAACAACGCCTTGTCAGCTGGTGGGCGAGGCTGGCTCAGGCCGTATACGGTCGCCTCGGATGACTCGCTTCTCTTGCGCTCGGTCACCTGTCGGGTGCGGACGAGCTCGTCGGCCACGACGCGGAGCTTGCGGTTGGTGTCCTGGCTGACCGGATGAGCACTCGGAACGCCTGGTCGGTCGTCATCGTGTCCCATCAAGATTCCCTTGGCCTGGCCGATCAGCTCGCGAGTGCGATCGCATCCTTCAGCTCATCGAGCTGCTGGGCGCCGGCGAATGGGACCGCAGCGTGACTGGCGAAGAGCAGGCCGATCAGCTCGGACTCGTCGTCAAGGGCGTGGGCCCGTCCGCTGCACAGGTTCAGGGCGACCACGTTGTCCCCTTGACGTCGAGCCGGAACGCCAGCCTCTGCCTACACCCGCTTCAGCGGCCCGGCAAGCGAAGCGTGGCGCCGGGCTTGCAGCGACCGAGCCACGCGGCTGAACTGCTGCCCCTGGTCACTGCTGTCTCACCTCGGACATCCCACTCCCCCGGCCCAGCCGGCACACGTCGGCAGTCCCTCTCAAGCTAGTGCCGTGTCGACACTTGCCATGTCGGATCACGGGTGGGTAGCACCAGCTCCCCCGCTTCCGCTTCTGGCACGATCGTGCTATTTTGATGGCCGTGCGTAAAGGTCAGGTCACGCATCAGGCGATCCTGGACGAGTCGGTCCAGCTCGCCTCGCGGCTGGGCCTGCTCGGTCTCAGCGTCGGCGGGCTGGCCGACGAGGTCGAGATGAGCAAGAGCGGGCTCTTCGCCCACTTCCGTTCCAAGGAGCAGCTGCAGCTCGAGACGCTGGCGCACGCGCGTCGGCTCTTCATCGACGTCGTGATCCGGCCGAGCCGGAAGGTGCCGGACGGCGAGCAGCAGCTCCGAGCCCTCGTGGACCACTGGTTTGCCTGGGCTGATGAGTCGCTGCGCGGCGGCTGCCTGTTCGTCGCGGCTGCCGTCGAGCTCGACGACCGTCCCGGTCCCCTGCGTGACGCTCTGGTCGCCAGCGAACGTGAGTGGCGGGGGCTGCTGCGCTCGGTTGCGCAGTCGGCCGTCGACCGGGGTGAGTTCGCGGCCGAGCTGGACCCCGATCAGTTCAGCTATGAGCTGCACGCGCTGATGCTGGCCTACCACCACTCGAGCCGGCTGCTCACCAGCCGCGAGGAGGCGACCAGGCGTACGCGGTCCGCCTTCGAGCGACTGGTCCACGCCGCGCGGCCAACCGACTGACCGCCTCTTGGAGGATGCCGATGCCCCGATGGTCCCACGTAAAAAGCACGATCGTTCGTGCTGCACCGCCGCTGCTGCTGGCTCCCCTCTCCCGGCTGACGCCGGTCCTGGCGGCCCGGATCGCCGCCCGGCTGTGGTTCACCATCCCGCCCGGCTCGCGCTCCGGCACCGACGTCGGGCATGGTGCACCGTTCACGGTCGCGGTCGACGGCCGAGCCGTACGCGGAGCCCTGTGGGGTGATGGGCCGGTGGTCTACCTCGTCCACGGCTGGGCAGGTAGTTGCCGCCAGATGGCGCCCCTCGTCGGTCCGCTCGTGGCGGCCGGCTACCGGGTCGTGGCCTTCGACGGACCCAGCCACGGCCGGTCCGATCCCGGACCCTCCGGGCCCGGCCGCAGCCATGCGGTCGAGTTCGCCAACGCCCTGGCGGCCGTGGCCGGTGTCCACGGCCCCGCCCGGGCCGTCGTCGCCCACTCCATGGGCGCGATGGCCACCATGGTCACGTTGCGCCTCGGGCTACTGTCCACCGAGCGGCTCGTCTTCGTGGCCCCGATGCACGAACTACGCAGCTACCTCGACCGCTTCGCCGACGCCCTGCGACTGGGCCGACGGGCCCGCCGTCGGCTGGACGCTGACCTGGAAGCGCGGGTCGGCATGGCGGTCGAGGACTTCGACCTGCTGGGCATGGCGGGGGCTGCCACCGCTCCCCTGCTCATCGTCCATGACCAGGGCGATCGCCGGTTGGCCTGGGCCGAGAGTGTCGCCTTGGTCGAGCGCTGGCCGCGGACCGCCACCCTGGTCAGCACCACCGGGCTGGGCCACAGCCGCCTGCTCGCCGATCCTGCCGTACACCAGGAGATCGTCGACTTCGTCGCCGGCGACCGGGCGGCGGTCGGCCACGGGAGGTCAGGGGGCTAGCGGTCGCCCGGCACCAGCACCGCCCAACCGTGCGGCGCGACTGCCGCCTCGACCAGCGGCGACGACGCCTCCAGCGCCGCTCCCCGTTCGAGGGCGGCGTACGGGCGGTCGGCCAGGTTGAGCACCAGGCTGAGGCGCTGACCGGGCTCCCGGCGAGCCGCGGCGTGCACGAGAAGATGGTCGTTCGCGACCTGGTCCGTGGTCACGACGGCGTCGACCAGCCAGGGGTGCCGGCGGCGCAGCCCGAGCATCCGACGGTAGGCGGCCTCGACCTCCGGATGCGGGTTGGAAAACCGCCCGCGCGCTTGCGGGAACTCCGGCCGGACCGCGTCGTCCCCGCCGGGCCGCTGCTCCTTGACCGCCTCGAGGCCGAACTCGTCCCCGTAGTAGACGCTCGGCACCCCGGGCAGGAACCCGAGCAGGGCCACGGCATGGGTCAGGTGCCGGTGGTCGCGGACCTGGCTGGCGACGCGGGTGACGTCGTGGTTGCTGAGGAACGTCATCGGGAGCACGTGCTCGAGCAGGTCGCGATGGCGGCGCAGCGTCCAGTCCAGCTCGTGCAGGTTGACGCTGTCCAGGGCGGACCAGACCGCCTTCCACAGCTCGTACTGGGTGACCGAGTCGATCCCCGACTCCGCGACGTAGCCGGCGTAGTCGCCGTGGATCATCTCCCCCACGAACCAAACCTCACCGAACTCCTGTCGGACCCCGGGCATCACGGCGGCCCAGAACGAGGCCGGCACCGCGTACGCGGCGTCCAGCCGCCAGCCGTCGATCCCCCGGCGCAGCCAGTGCAGCATCACATGCCGGACGAACTCCTGGACCCGTGGCGACGCGTGGTTCAGCGTGACCAGGGTGTCGTGCCCCTCGAAGTAGTCGGCGGTCACAGTCCCGCCGTGGTCGTAGAGGCGGGAGACCCACTCCGCCGCCGGCGAACCAGCTCCCTCGGCCAGAGCCTGCGCCACAGGCGGGAACTCGCGCCCGGCATGGTTGAAGACTCCGTCGAGCAGGACCCGGATGCCGCGGTCATGGCACGCGATCACCAGCCGGTCGAGGTCGGCGTCATCGCCGAGGCGAGGGTCGACGTGGAAGTAGTCGGTGGTGTCGTAGCCGTGGCTGCTCGAGGTGAACACCGGCCCCAGCAGCAGCCCGTTCGCGCCGAGAGAGACCAGGTGGTCCAGCCAGCCTTCGAGCCGACGGAGGGCGTGCGGCTCCGTCCGGTGGTGGCCGGCGCCGACGAAGCCAAGCGGGTAGACGTGCCACCAGATCACGTGCTCGACCCACGACGTCACGCTTCACCTCCCTTGACGATCACCGAAGAACCACTCTGTCAGGTTCGGCACGGCGTTGCCCGACCGCGTTCCGCACATCGTGGCACTGTAGGGATCTGGTGCCTCCATGTCAGGGAAGGGCGTGCGGTGCGGAACGGGCGCGGATGATCCACGGCGGCTACGCCGGCTACGTCGCGGGAAGCAGCGGGTCGCCGTCGCCCGGGCGAGACCGGGTCTGGTGAGGACGGGAGAGCTGGCCTGCGACGTGCTCGTCGTCGGCGGCGGGTGCGGTGGCGTGGCTGCCGCCCTGGCCGCGACGACGCTCGGACGGCGCGTGATCCTGACCGAGGACGGGGACCGGCTGGGCGGTCAGCTGACCAGCCAGGCGGTGCCGCCCGACGAGCACCCCTGGGTGGAGCGTACAGGCACGACTGCGACCTACCGGCGGATGCGCGACGCGGTCCGGGCCCACTACCGGGACGTCCGACGACTGACCGAGGCCGCCGCGCGCGACTCCGAGCTCAACCCCGGAGCGGCGTGGGTGAGCAACCTGAGCGCCGAGCCCGAAGTGTTCCGTGCCGTGCTGAACGACCTGCTTCGGCCGGCTCAGGAGCAAGGGTTGTTGCAGGTCCGCCGGTGCCACCGCCCGGTCGACGCAGTCACCGACGGGAACCGTGTCGTTGCCGTGAGCTTCACCGACACCGAGACCGATGAGGCCATCGCCGTTACCGCGGGCATCGTGCTCGACGCCACCGATGAAGGGGACCTGCTGCCCCTGGCCGGGTGCGAGTTCGTCGTCGGGGCCGAGTCCGCCTCGGACACCGGCGAGCTGCACGCACTCGACGGGCCGGCCGACCCTACGGACCAGCAGGCGGTCACCTGGTGTGCGGCGCTGGAGCTTCGGCCGGGCGAGGACCACACCATCGAGCGGCCGGCGAGCTATGAGTTCTGGCGCGGCTACCGTGCCGACTTCTGGCCGGGGCCGCAGCTCGGCTGGGCCACCCAGGAGCCGGAGACCGGGCGGCCGCTCCGGCGACCGCTCTTCGGCGAGGCCGGCGAGCAGGACCTGTGGACCTTCCGCCGGATCCGCTACGGCGGCCACTACGTCGAGCCGTGTCCGACGTGACGCTGGTGAACTGGCCGCAGGTCGACTACTGGCTCGCCCCGCTGGTCGGGCCGCCCCCGGCCCAGCGAGCCGACGCGCTGGCCGCGGCGCGGGAGCTGACGCTGTCCTTCGTGCACTGGCTGCAGTCCGAGGCTCCGCGGCCCGACGGCGGAGCCGGATATCCCGGACTCCGGCTGTGCCCCGAGGTGCTCGGTACTGCTGACGGCCTGGCCGCCACGGCGTACGTGCGGGAGAGCCGGCGGATCCGCGCGGAGGTCACCGTGCGCGAGACCCATGTCGGAGTCGAGGCGCGGCCGGGCGCCGACCGGGCTGAAGCGTTCGCCGACACGGTCGGCGTCGGCTGTTATCGGATCGACCTGCACCCGAGCACGGCCGGCCGACCCTACCTCGACATCGGCACCTACCCCTTCCAGATCCCGCTCGGCGCGCTGGTCCCGCAGCGCCTGGACAACCTGGTGGCGGCCGGGAAGTGCCTGGGCGTCACCCACATCACCAACGGCTGTTACCGGCTCCACCCGGTCGAGTGGAACGTCGGCGAGGCGGCCGGGGCACTCGCCGCGTTCTGCCTCGACCGGCAGGTCAGCCCGCGCGCCGTGCGCGCCACCCCTCGTCTGCTCGAGGACTTCCAGCAGACGCTGGGCCGGCTGGGTGTCCAGCTGGCCTGGCCGGCGGAGATCCAAACCAAGATCCGTTGAGCACGCGGGCGCTAGCGACCAAGGATCGCTAGCTGCGGGTGCGGGGCGTAAAGGCGCGGAGCGCGTCCAGGTCGCTGTGCTGGGACCGGACGTACTCGTCGGCCCAGGCGGTCCGGTCCGGGTAGCCAGATTCGGCGACGATGCGGGCGCAGACCGCCTCCACGTCGATCTCGGTGTGCCGCAACGACACCTGTCCGTGGCGCAGCAGCGCCCAGGCGCCCCCGACCCGTCCGTACGGCATCCCGACGCTGCCTGGGTTCACGACCAGCCGGCGGTCGACGAGCCGGATGAACGGCATGTGAGTGTGACCGCAGACCACCGTACGTACGCCGGCGTCCAGCTCGCTGAACACGGCCGTCCAGCGTTCCGGCGGGGAGTCCACCAGCACCACCTCGTCGTCATCGCGCGGGCTGCCGTGGCAGAACACGGTGGGACCGAAGCCCGGGAGCTCGAGCGTGACCGGATGCGGCAGCCCGGCCAGTCGGTCGAGCTGGTCCGGGCGGAGCCGACCAGCCGCCCAGCTCGACTCCGGGTAGGGCGATGTCTTGCCGGCGGCGATCTCGGTCAGCTCCCGGTCGGCGTTGCCCCGGACCAGGACGCCCCGCTCACCCAGCCCGACCAGGGCGTCGAGGGTCTCCACAGGCATCGGGCCGGCCACGTGGTCACCGGTCACGACCACCAGGTCGGCGGCCCGCACGTCGGGCTCGGCCAGGACCGCCTCGAGCACCGGCAGCACGCCGTGAACATCCGACAGCACAGCCACGGACCCGACCATGGTTCCTCCCTCGTCCAGGCGCACGATAACCCGGGCGGCGGTGTCTCCGCCCCGGTCCCCGCTGGTCGGCCCGATCGGCGTCCGTGGTCTCATCGGGCGGTGACGGTGTGGGAGCACGAGCGGGCGCTGGCCCGGACCACGGTGGGATGGGGCTTGGGCAGCATGGCGGCGGGACTGCTGCTGGCCGCGGCTCAACGGCGGCGACCCTGGTGGCGGGCGTTCGGGTTGCAGAACGCCGGCTGGGGCGCGGTCGACCTCCTCGTCGCGATCCTGGCCGAGCGGCTGCAGGACCGGAGGATGCTGCGACATCCCGACCCGTACGCCCCCGCCGCCCTCGAGGCCGAGCGGGCCAGGTTCTTCCGGGTGCTGCTGGTCAATGTCGTCGCCGATGCGGGCTACGTGGGGCTGGGGGTCGCCTTGGCCCGGCACCGACCGCGCCGGGCGGCCGGGGCGGGTGCTGCGATCGCCATCCAGGGGGTGTTCCTGCTCCTGCACGACGCGCACTACGCCTGGCGTACGCGGCTGAGCGCCGGCTTGCCCGGCGAGCGAGTGCGGCATGCTTAGCGGTGTTCCGGCTACCGGGTCCCGGCGGCGAACGGGGTCGCTAGGTCCAGTGGACCCGAGAGAGGCGCCGTGCTAGAGACCGAGGGGCCAACCGAAGAGGCCGCACCGATGACGGAGCCCGTGGTGGCCCGGGTGGCGGAGCTGTGGCGCTACCCGGTCAAGTCGATGGCCGGCGAGCGGCTCACAGCGGCGGAACTGTCCTGGCAGGGACTGAGCGGCGACCGTCGGTGGGCCTTCGTCCGGCCTGGCCGCGGACACACCGGCTTTCCCTGGCTGACCATCCGGCAGCAGTCGCGACTGCACCACTACCGACCGACGCTGGTGGATCCCGACCGGCCCGACCGGTCGGTGGTGTGGGTGACCGACCCGGAGGGACAGGTGTACGCGGTCGACGACCCGGCGCTGGCCGCGCGGTTCGGTGTGGGGGTGTTCGCGATCAAGCACGATCGCGGCACCTTCGACGCCTCTCCGGTGTCCCTGGTCACGCGGCAAGGCCTGGAGGCCCTGAGCCGACGCGTCGGGGCCGACGTCGACGCCCGCCGCTTCCGGCCCAACCTGGTCCTCGACGCCCCGGGGACCGAGGAGTTCCCGGAGGATGGCTGGGTGGGGCGCCTGCTCGGCATCGGCACGGCGGTGGTCCGGGTGGACAAGTCGGACGAGCGCTGCGCGGTGGTCAACCTGGATCCGGACAGCCTGGCCCGCAACTCGGATGTGCTGCGCACCATCGTGCGACAGCGGGCCATGTGCTTCGGCGTCTACGGGTCGACCGTGACGCCCGGCGTCCTGCGGCTCGACGACCCGGTCATGCTCGTGGGCTGAGTCGGCCACCCCGGCCCGAGGGCTGGCGCCGGCGATACCGCGTCCAGTGTGACGATGCGCCACCGAGGGTCTACGAGGTCGGCATGGTGGGTGACCAGGAGCACCGACCGGGGATCCCCGGGCAAGCCGCTCCAGCAGCCGGGCCGCGGCCCGGTCCAGGTGCGCGGTCGGCTCGTCGAGCAGCAGCCCGCGGCGCGGGGCTGAGCAGGGCCCGGGCGACGGCGACGCGAGCGCGCTCCCCGGCGGAGAGCCGCTCCCCCGCACAAGGTGAAGGTCAGCGCGATCAGCCAGAACCAGAGGTCGACCAGGTCCATGGCTCAGCCCGCCCGGTTGCCGTCATCGGCCCGGGGCGGGTGCGGAGACCAGCTGGGCGTCCGTCTGATGCAGGCCCGTACGAGCGGTCTTGGTCAGCAGGTAGACGTCCAGCCCGATCAGGCCGAGATAGACCGCACTGGCTGGGTCACCACCGAGATGGTTCGCCAGCCGTTCATGAGCTTCTCCCGGCGGCGCCACCAGAGGAACAGCCGGCGAAAGCGGTCAGCGGCAGCCAGCCGATCGCGACCCGTTTGGGAGCGATGCAAGAAACCTGCGGAAGTGGTGGGCCTGGTCACAACAGCCGTCGCCTCCGCCAAACTGCCGACAGACAGCGGGTTCTCGCCTTCCGGCGCCGCAGTCTGTCGGCAGTTTCTTGGTGGAGGTTGCTAGCTCCCGAGGCGGTTCAGGGACGAACGCCGCCCGGGGTCGCCGCCACATCGCTACGCCGGCGGGTCAGCGCCAGCCCGAGGCCCAGCATCCCGATCCCCAGCACGAGATGCAGGATGTCGTCCGCCGTGTTCACCGGGACGAAGTTGGCGGCGGAGTTCGGCCCGACCAGCAGGCCGTACAGGAACAGCACCAGGTAGACGATGCCGCCGACCACCAGGTACGTGCGCGCTCCCGAGGCGGTGCGGGCCATGACGAGGCCGAGCACGCCGAACAGCAGGTGCACGATGTTGTGCAGGATCGATACCTGGAAGATACCGAGGAGCAGCGCGTCGGAGTCCGCCGAGGCGAACTCGAGCTGGTCGTAGTTGCTGGTGATGCCGGGGATGAAGCCGAGCACGCCGACGAGCAGGAAGACGATGCCGACGGCGGCCGCAGCCTTCTGCACGTTGGTGCGTCCGACGCGCCCGGAGGTTTGATCTGCGCTGTACGCAGTCATGATTGCTGGTCCTTTCCTTGATCCTTGTTTTCTTGTCCCTCGGCCTAGGAGCCGAGGACGTCCTTCATCTTGGCGGTGCCTTTCTCGACCGGATGGGGGGGTCGGGGCGGTGCCGTAGAGCCGGGGACGGTCGTAACGGGTGGCGGGATTGGGCGACTGGTCCGACCGTCGTGGTAGCTGACCTCGCCTTTCCCGTCCGGGTAGGACCGGAGGCCCATGACCCGTCCTGGGCGGCGGCTCCATCCGAGAAGTTCAGGCACTGGTGAGAGTTCTCATTCCCCTTGTCGACGGCCGCACCGCTCGGCCGCAGTATCTGACGGATGGGCCCCGCTGCTGGAGTCCGTGATGATCCGTACCCGTCGCTTCGGCCAGCGAAACCCATTCCTGACGTCAGTCCCGCCGGTGGTCCGCGGCCTCAGCTCCAGCCTCGGGCAACACGCCGAACGGCATCCGTCCTCGGTGCGGCCCTAGCGGTCCTGACGGGAGCGTACGCGAGTCTGTGCGGCAAGCATGTCCGCGGTGTCGGTGGCACCGGCACCCGCAGCAAGCCCTTGGCTCTCGGTCGACCTACCGGGTGGCGCGAGCCAAGGCGTAGGCGAAGACGGTGAAGCAGATAGTGGTCAGTCCCCAGCCCCACCACGTGACGCC
>DASQUF010000210.1:0-5423 GCA_035641435.1 Propionibacteriaceae bacterium
CTACACCTCGCTGACCCCCTACCTCGTGGTGGACGGCGCCGCCCGGGCGATCGACTTCTACACCGCGACCTTCGGCGCCAAGCTGGTCTCCCGCAACGACGGGCCCGACGGCACGGTGGCCCACGCCGAGCTGCAGTTCCCGAGCGGCCGGCTGCAGCTGAGCGACCCGCTGCCCGACCTGAACCTGGTCCCGCCGGACGGCAGCAACTCGGTCAACCACTCCTACGTGCTCTACTGCGACGACGTCGACCGCGTCTGGCGGGCGGCCGTCGACGCCGGCGCCACCCCCTTCGAGGAGCCGTCGACCTTCGTCACAGGCGACCGGTTCGGGTCGCTGCTCGACCCGTTCGGACACCGATGGGCAGTCCTCACCCGGGTCGAGGACGTCGACCCGGAGGAAGCCGAGCGTCGGGTCAATGCGTGGCTGGCCGAACAGGAGGCTTCGACTTCGTCGTGAACCTCCGCCGTGCTTGACCGGGTGTGCGCGGCACTAGCGATCCTTTGGTCGCTAGCGTCCAGACCATGGAAGCCCGCGACTTCGGACGGCTCGGCAGGGTCAGCGCGCTCACCCTGGGCGGCGGCGGGATCGGAGGAGTCCTGGGTCCGACCGATCGGGACGAGGCCGTGGCCACGGTGCACGCCGCGATCGACGCCGGCATCACCCTTCTCGACCTGGCCCCGACCTACGGTCCTGACAGCGAGGCCGAGCAGGTGGTCGGGGCGGCGCTGCGTGAGAGCCCGGCGCCGGAGGTGATGATCACCACCAAGGTCCAGCTGCCCGACGCCGAGATCGACGACCTTCCCGGTCGGATGCGGTGGAGCCTGGAGGCCAGCCTGGCCCGGCTGGGTCGGGACAGGATCGACCTGTTCCTGGTCCACTCCTGGCTCCGCCCGGCGGGCGGCGAGATCACCGCGCCGCGGACTCTGGGCTGGGAGCACTACGTCGACGAGGTCGTGCCGGCGTTCACCCGCCTGCAGGAGGACGGCCTGATCCGCGGCTGGGGGCTGACCGGTGTGGGCCACCCGTCGGCGATCCGAGTCGCGCTGACCGCCGAGCCGTGCCCGTACGCGGTGCAGATGGTGGTCAACGCGCTGGACCTGACCGGTGACATGTGGATCTTCGGTGACGACGGCCAGCCGGAGAACCCGGCCCTGGTTGCGGCCGCCGCCGACGCCGGGGTGCCCGTGATGGCCATCCGCCCTGTGGCCGCAGGGGCCCTCACCGACGAGCTGGACCGAGACGTCGACCCCGACCACCCGACGTACGCGGACTTCGCCCGGGCGGCCGGCTTCCGGGCGCTGGCCGCCGAGCTGGGCCAGACCCCGGCGGCCCTGGCCCACCGCTATGCGCTGAGCGTGCCGGGCGTGGCCACCGTCGTGCTCGGCGTGAAGAACCGGACGGAGCTGGCGGAGGTCGTGGCCGCCGAGGCGCAGGGCCCCCTCACCGAGGATGAGCGACAGGCCGTCACTGAGCTGAGGTGAGGGCGGTGCGCATGGCGGCGATGTCAGCCGGGGTGACCCGGCAGCAGCCGCCGACCAGACGGGCGCCGGCAGCCACCCAGTCGGTGACGGCGGCGGGCTCGAAGTGGCCGACGCCGGTCCAGGTCTTCTCCTCGGCGTCCCAGCCCTCGCCGCGGTTGGGGTAGGCGACGCCCGGCTTGCCACAGGCTTCGGCCGCCACGGCCAGCAGGCCCGGCACGTCACCGGGCTCTAGGCAGTTGACGCCCACGGCAATGACCTCCGGCATGTCCCGGGCCAGGACGAACGCTGCGTACGCCGGCTCGCCGGCTCGCGTCTGGTCACCGGTGGCGGTGATCGACACCCAGCACGGCACGCCGGTGTCCGCCACCTCGAGCAGCAGCGCCTCCACCTCTACCGACGTGGGGATGGTCTCGCAGGCCAGGACGTCGACCCCGGCCTCCACGAGCGCGGCGATACGCGGCCTGTGCCACGCCCGGAGGCCGGCGATCGACAGGCCGTAGTCGCCGCGGTACTCCGACCCGTCGGCCAGGGAAGCGCCGTACGGCCCCACCGAGCCGGCCACCCAGCGCTGCTGGCCATCGCCGCTGAACCGGTCTCGGGCCTGCTGGGCCAGCCGCACGCTGAGCCCGATCAGCTCGACCGGGGCCTGGTAGGACGCCGTGGTCGCCACCTGGGCGCCGGCGGCGAAGAACGCCTCGTGCGCTTCCACCACCGCGCCCGGGTCGTCGACCAGGACCTGCGCCGACCACAGCCGCGACCGCAGGTCGGCCCCCTGAGCCTCCAGCTGGGTGGCCAGTCCGCCGTCCAGCAGCACCGGCTGGGTGAGGCTCAGAGGAGGCCCTTCGGCACGCTCAGGGCGCATGGTCGACAAGCTCAGGGCGCATCAGACGCTGTTACGAGTGGTGTTCGGCGGCGTCGGCGTCGGCCTTGGTCTTGTGGACGGCGTCGGGCGGATGCTCGGCCGGCGCGTACACGGAGTAGAGCTTCAGCTCGTCGATCCCGTTGTTCATGACGTTGTGCCAGGTGCCGGCGGGGATGATCATCGCCCAGTCTGCGGCGATGTCGTGGGCGACCTCGATCTCATCCGGGCTCGGGCCCAGGGTGACCCGCGCCGATCCCGACTCCACCCGGATGAACTGGTCGAGATGTTCGTGCATCTCCAGCCCGACGTCCTCGGCCGTGGCCAGGCACATCACGGTGAGCTGCAGGTTGGCTCCGGTCCACAGCACCGTGCGGAACGTGGCGTTGTCGTTGGTGATCGCCTCGATGTCGCCGACCCATGCGTCCTTTGCTGTCACCTGGACATTGTCGACCAGGATGCCCGCGCCGAAACAGCGACTGCGCATTATCAGCGGACATGACTGGCATTCCTGGCCGACAATGCTGCAGTCAGGAGTCCGGGTAAGAGGAGGTGCGGTGACCCATCGCAGTCCGTTGGTCACCCTGATCGGCCTGGTCGCCGCGTTCGCGATCATGTTCGGCGTCAACCTGGCCAGCTCGGGCAGCGCCGCCGAGCCCCCGGTCCCGCCCTCCACGGGGACTACGGCGTCCGCCCCGGGAACCTCCGCGCCGCCCACCTCGGCCGAACCCAGCGCCAGCCCGTCGACGGCCCCGTCGCCCGCTCCTACTGCGACCGAGGACGACGAGCAGTTCCCCGATCAGGTGGTGTACGCGGGCCGGACGGAGGACGGCACGGTTGCGGTCGCGGTCGCCGTGCTGGGGAACCAGGCGGCGGCGTATCTCTGCGACGGCGAGAGCGTGGAGTCCTGGCTGCGCGGCACCGTCGACGGCGAACAGCTCTCGCTGCGGAACAAGAACGGCAGCACCGAGCTCGAGGCCAAGCTGGAGAAGGGCCAGCTCGAGGGCAAGATCGACCTGGACGGCGACGAGCTCGAGTTCACCATCGGGGAGGCCAGGAAGCCGGCGGGGCTCTACCGGGCGCGCGGTGCCAAGACCACCATCGGCTGGATCGTGCTGCCCGACGGCTCGCAGGTCGGCGTGAAGACTACCGGCGAGGAGTCCACGCCCGCCCCCGAGCTCGACCCGGACAACCCCGGGGTGACCGTCGACGGCGAGACGCTGCAGGGCGAGCCGGTCAGCGGCGACCAGGACGTTTGAGGAGCACCCCGACCATGACCGACATGCCCGCCACCGTCCCGCCTGTCCCGGTCGCTCCCGAGGCAGGGCCGTCGCGGATCGGCCCGGTCCTCGTAGCCTTCGCCATCGGCACCTTGGCGGCGATCGCCCTCGGCGTCTACGGCCGACTGCACACCCCGACCGGACAGGCCGTCAACCTCGCCGGGTTCTCCAGCGGCTACGCCGCCAAGGCGTTCCTGGCCACCGTCGCGATGGTCCTGGCGGTCGTCCAGACGATCACCGCCATGGCCCTGTTCGGCCGGATCCCGCTGTCCGGCGCGTGGGTCGGTGCGGTGCACCGCTGGTCCGGCCGGCTCGCCGTCGGGGTCACCGTGCCGGTGGCCGTCCACTGCCTGTACGCGCTGGGCTTCCAGGGCTACGACACGCGGACCCTGCTGCACTCGCTGTTTGGCTGCTTCTTCTACGGTGCGTTCGTGGTCAAGATGCTGGTCCTGACACGGGACGACTCCCCCAAATGGGTGCTGCCGCTGATGGGCGGCCTGGTCCTCAGCGGCCTGACCGCGCTGTGGATGACCGCCGGGTTGTGGTTCTACCTCAACTCCTGACCGACCCGCATTCTGCCGTCCGCCGACCGACCGGAGCTCTTGTGACCACCCCGCCCTCTTCGCCCGACGCTGCCGCGCTCTCCCGGCGTACGGTGATCAAGCACGCCGGGCTGGCGGCGGCCGCCCTGGCCGGCCTCAGCGCGTGCACCAACTACGGCTCGGGCGGTGGTACGCCGTCCAGCGCCCCGGCCACCAGCGCCGGTGCGGGCGGCGCGGCGACCGCCAAGACCGCGGACATCCCCGTCGGCGGAGGCAAGATCTTCGCCGACATCCAGGCCGTGATCACCCAGCCCACCGAAGGCGAGTTCAAGGCGTTCAGCTCGATCTGCACCCACCAGAACTGCCCGGTCACTGAGGTGACCGACACGATCAACTGCAGCTGTCACGGCAGCAGGTTCTCGATCGCCGACGGGTCAGTGGTGAACCCGCCGGCCACCAACCCCCTGGGCGCCAGGGAAGTCACCGTCGACGGGGACGAGCTCACCGTCGCCTGACCCCGACTAACGCCCGAAGATCACCTTGATCGGGTCGTTGGTCAGCCGGGCCCGCACCGTGGTGAAGTCGGTCGCGTTCGGGATCTCGAAGCGGGCGCTCTGCCCGTTCTGCGTGCCCGAGGCCGAGGCCGTCCAGCGCACGGTGATGCTGAACTCGGCGATCGAAGGGTCCTGGTAGTCGGTCTGGGGCTCGACGTTGGAGAACGGGTTGCCCACGATCCGGCGCCGCAGGCTGGACTCGCTGATGTTCTGGCCCGGGTTCTCCCGGATGTTCAGGAACGGGCAGCCGGACGGCTTGAACTTGGCGACCTTGGCGCACCCCGACAGCTTGGCCTTGGCCGCGGCGACGACGGCCTTGGTCCCGGCCTTTGTGATCGCCGGACGGTGGTCGTACGCCCTGGCGAAGTCGTTCGGGCTGGTGATCACCATCGGGCCGCCGCCGTAGGCGATGTACTTGCTGCCACTGGTGAACACGTACGAGCCGGGAAACAGGACGACCGAGTCGGAGGTGACCCCGACGCCGTTGATCTGCATCGGCAGGGTGCGGCTGCGGATCGTCTCCAGGTTGACGTCCTGGGTGATGTCGTAGAGCAGGAAGTTCTCGCCCGTCTTCTGCACGGTGAAGGTCTCCTTGACCTGCTGGTCGCCCATCTTGTAGGACGCCTCGATGCTGCTGTCGTACTCGCTGTCCGGGGGCGAGACCTCGATGTCGGTGATCGGCGCCCGCTTGTTCGACTCGGCCAGG
>DASQUF010000211.1:0-2333 GCA_035641435.1 Propionibacteriaceae bacterium
TGCCCAGCAGCTGCCCGGGCAGGACCACCAGCAGCATCCGGACGGGGACCCGGGGCCAGCTCAGCCGGTCGGGCCGGGTGCGCGAGGACACCTCGTACGCGGGTCCAGAAGACATGCGGACCACGTTACCTATCCGGCTTCGCACTCGGGGAAGTCGACCGGCGCCCGGGTGCCGTTGCTGCCCGGGACGTCGAGGTAGGTCGCGTCCACCGCGCGGGAGTCCGTCGTCTCCAGGCTCAGGTCGATGCCGAACGCGACGCCCAGCTTGACCTCGGCGGCGAAGCCGGACTTGTCGGTGACGTTGTTGTACTCGACATTGCTCACGGTCGCGTTGGTGTACATCAGGTTCTGGAACGGGTCACCTTGGACCAGGCGGTCCGGGAAGAAGGTCTCCGGCGAGACGTAGCCGTTCGGGTCGGTCTCCTGCGCGGCCAGCCACTGGTTGACCAGGGCCCGCTGCTCGGGGGTCTTCACGTTGAGGCTGGTGGTGGTCACGGTGACCGCGCCGGCGGCGTCGGAGTCCGAGGCCTTCCCGCCCAGGTCGGCCTGGCCGACGTTGACCGAGCTGGTCGCCTTGCCCTCGCGCGTGGTCACCATGGTGACGCTGACGATGTTGTTGTTCTTGTCCCGGGTGATGGCGATGCTGGAGCCGAGGATGCCCTTCAGCTCACCGCCGGCCGCCCCGAGGTTGCCGGTGGCCTGGCCGAACACCTCACCGCCGGTGGTGTAGGTGGTGTTGCCGGTCTCGTTGTCGCGGATCTGGGTCCAGCGGCCGGTGGTGCCGAACTTCAGGCCGACGTCGGCCAGCGAGAGGTTCGGGATCCCGGAGTCGGCCTTGGGGTCGTTGTCGAACGGCAGGCTCAGCCCGAGCTTGCCCTCGGCGTCCAGCGTGGTCTCGATCGTGCTCACGCTCTGCGACGGCGGCTTCGGCGGCTCCTTGGCGTCGCTCCACAGGAACTTGATCCCGTAGTACGGGTTCTCCTTGAGCACCATCTGCTCGACGAGGTAGTCGTCGAGCTGCTTGCGCATCGCGGCCGCTTCCTCGGCGTTCTTGAACGTCCAGGTGCTGCCGTAGTCGAACTTCACCCCGAAGCCGAAGTCGACCTGGGCGCCGCGCTCCACCTTGCCGAGATCGAGCTTGCCGCCGAACCCGCCGGTGACGCCGAGGGAGGCCCCGTCGGTGGCCGTGTAGGTCACCGTCCCGTCGCTGAACGTCCGCTCGATGAAGCCCGCGTTCTCACCGATCTTGATGAAGGCGATCTTGACCTCGGCGTTGACCTGCTCGCTGTACTCGGAGACCTTGCACTTCTTGGGCTTGGGGTCGAAGGACGGGTCGGTCGGCGGGGTGTTCGGGTCGGTGGGGCCGCCCCCGCCGTTGCAGGACCCCATCCCGACCGCCACCGCGACCTTGCAGATCGCCTCCTGCACGACGTTGCCGTACGTCGGCGTGCTGGCCCGGGCGCTGACCGAGGTACCACCCACCAGGATCGCCACCAGGGCGAAGGCCGCCGCGTACTCGAGCGTGGCCGCGCCGCGGTTGCCCTGGCGGGCGAGGCGGTGGAGCCGGGCAAACATGGCGGGCGGAATCCTTCACGGTCGAGGGTTCGCACTGAGGCTAAGCGGCGCAGGGACCAGGGGTCATGGGCCCGCGGGCCCAACCGCGGACCCAGAGGCCCACTCCGCGGCACTAGTCCAGACTCCGCAGCACCTGCATAGGCCGCGGAGTCAGGAGAGGACTGGACGCATCCGCATCGAGTCGAGCACCTGCCGTTCCAGCTCCGGGTCGTGCTGGGGGGTCAGGATCGAGATGGCCACCGACTGCGGGTAAGGCCAGTGGGCGGCCACGATCCAGGTGCCGCTCAGCTGCGAGTTGGCGTTGTCGAGGATCGTGTAGCGGACCACCTGTGCGGTCGTCGCACCCCGAACCTCGACGTCGCGAGTCTCCACCACGGTGAACTTGGCGAGCTTGAGCTGCGCCTGACCGATCAGCGTGCCGACCGCCTCACCAGCCGTGGCGTACTCCCCGAAGTCGCCGGAGAACTGGATCTGCTCGACCGACTCCGGGTTCAGCCGGAACCCGCTGGTCCACGGCTGGTCGACCTCGACCGGGACCTCCCAGCCCGCCGGCCGGCTCGCGGTCAGCCTTCCGTCCACGACCTCGACGTACGCGGGCGCCTCCGGATCGCTGCAGCCCAGCAGTCCGAGCAGCCCGACGGCCAGCCAGGCCGCGATGACGCGGCGCGGGCCTCCGCTTCGCATAAGGTCCTCCCGTCAGGTCGTCCGGCACATCGTAGGCGGGCATAGGGGAGGCGCCAGATGCTGAAGTGGACCTT
>DASQUF010000212.1:0-2182 GCA_035641435.1 Propionibacteriaceae bacterium
CGCCGCTACGTCGAGCGCGCTGGGGAGGCCGGGCGGAGGGTGGCGCCGGAGGTGACGACGGTGTTCACCGTCCGGCTGCCGGCGACGCTGGTGGCCCGGGTGCGGGAGAGGGCGAGGGGGTCGGGCAGCACGATCTCCGCCGTGGTGGCGCAGGCGTTGACCGAGTTCCTGGCGCGGGATCACAGGAAGCGCCCGCGCCGGTGAACGACCGGGTGGTCGAGACGCAGTTCGTGTTCGACCGCCACGCGGCCACGGATTTGTCGGTGGCCTACACCATTCTCGTGCCCCAACGTCGGGTCCGAATCGATCGGGCCGGCCAGGAAGGACGACCCCCGCATGACCAACGGCATAACCAGGAGCATGACCAGGAGCATGACCAGCGCGGCGATCTATGCCCGGGTGTCGTCGGCCCGGCAGAAGAAGGACGAGACGATCGCGTCGCAAACCGCGGCGCTGCGCGCACACGCCGAGCAGCTGGGGCTTGACGTCCCCGACGAGTGGGTGTTCGAAGACGAAGGCCACTCCGGCGCCACCCTGGTCCGGCCGGCGCTGGAGCGACTGCGCGACCTGGTCGCCGGGGTCGGCATCGACGTGGTGCTGTGCTACTCCCCGGACCGGCTGGCCCGCAAGTTCGCCTACCAGGCCCTGCTGATCGAGGAGTTCACCCGCGCCGGGACCCGGGTGGAGTTCATCAAGGGCCCGCGCGGCGACACCCCGGAAGATCAGCTGCTGGTGCAGTTCCAGGGCATGTTCGCCGAGTACGAAAAGGCGCAGATCATCGAACGCTACCGGCGCGGCAAGACCCACCGCGCCCAGACCGGGTCGATCAACGTGCTCGGCGGTGCCCCGTTCGGCTACCGCTACGTACCCAAGAGCGCCCACGCCGGCGCCGGCTACGAGATCATCGAGCACGAGGCCGCCCTGGTCGCCGAGCTGTTCCGCCGCTACGCCGACGACGGCGCTTCGATCGCCGACCTGGCCCGCTGGCTGACCGACCAGGGTGTGCCCACCCGCACCGGCAAGCACCGCTGGGACCGCTCGGTGATCTGGGGCATGCTGCGCAACCCCGCCTACGCCGGGCGCGCCGTGTTCGGCAAGACCATGGTCGTGCACGAATCCCCCGGGCTGAACCGGGTGGCCCGCCTGCAGGGCCGTTCCACCCCACGCGCCTCCAAGACCGTCGACCGACCCCGCGAGCAGGCCATCGAGATCCCGGTGCCGGCCGTCGTGTCGGCAGAGACGTTCGCGCGAGCCGCGCAGCGGCTGGCCGACAACAAGCGCTTCGCCTCCCGCAACAGCAAGGTCCCCTCGCTGCTCCAAGGCCTGGCCGCCTGCTCGAGCTGCGGATACGGCTACTACCGCACCTCCACCCGCACCACCAACAAGAAGATCTACTACTACCGGTGCCTGGGCAGCGACGACTACCGCTACGAAGCCGGCCGTGTCTGCGCCAACAAGCCGGTCCGCGCCGACTACCTCGACACGGTCGTGTGGGACCACATCACCGAGCTGCTGGCCGACCCACAGCTCATCCGAACCGAGATCGACAAACGACTCGACACCGCCCGCCACAGCGACCCTGCCGTCCGTGAGCGGCAGCGGCTGCAGACCGCCCTCGCCCAGGCCAGCGCCACCATCACGCGCATGATCCAGGCGTTCGGCGAGGACCTGATCACCATCGACGAGCTCCGCGGCCGCATGCCCGACCTGCGCGCCCGCGAGACCAACCTGCGCAACCAGATCCAGGCGCTGGACAACCAGCTCGCCGACCGCCAGGCCTACCTCAAGCTCGCCTCCGACCTCGAAGGCTTCCTCGCCCAGCTGCACGCCAACGCCGAGATCTCCACCGTCGAAGAACGCCAACGCGTGCTGCGACTGCTCGTCAAGGACGTTCTCGTCGGCCCGGAGAAGATCACCATCCGACACCGCATCCCCATCCGAGAACGTGTCAACAGCGACCGCCACGACGCCGACAGCGCCAACAGCAGCGACACGCAGGGTGACGATCCCGAACATTGCCCATTGCGTTGGGGGCGTGATCACACCTCCTTGCGGAGTTCCCTCCTCGGTGGGCGCAAACCCCTTTCCCCTCTCGAACACCCCGGCGGTGAGCCACCGTCGGATCATGTCCCTGGCCGGGAACGACCCGAGAGCGTCCAGAAGCCGGTTGTGATCGATCTTG
>DASQUF010000213.1:0-4705 GCA_035641435.1 Propionibacteriaceae bacterium
AGTGCCCTCCGTCAGGAATGCGGTGCATAGATCCGTCGCCTCGGTGGATGGCTCGCTAGGCCGACGAGGGAGGGATACCGGGTTGTATCTGGACCGAGGAGAACGCCGCGAGGCGGCGCCAGGGCGGCGGAGATATGTGGCGGATTCCTGACGGAGGGCACTAATCCGGTCGGCGCCAGGGCTTGGGCTGGTCCTTGGCGCCGAAGTAGTCCCCACCCTTGGCCTTGACGTCGTCCGTCCCCCACTGCACGGGCCTGTCGTCGGTACGCGGGAAGTGCTTCCGACAGTGCACGTACGCGACCTCCAGGCTCAGGACCACCCAGCGTTCGGGCGGTCGCGGCGTCTTGACGGAGGCCACGAGGTCGGGGCGCTCCACACGCATCACGTCGTGGTCGACGATCGTGGTCTCCCCGCGCAGGTGGAGACCGATCCGTTCGCTCATGTCGGGGAACATGAGATGCGCCTTCGGGTTCTTGACCAGGTTGCCGAGGCTGGTCATGACGCCGTTCCCGCGCAGCTCCGGCCACGCCACCGTCCGAGCGTCGATCGGCATGACGAACCCCGGCTCACCGAACCGGGGCGACCCGGACGGCATGCCGTCCTCATCGGCCGTGCAGAGGATCATCCAGGTCTGGTTGGCGAGGAACTCGCACATCCGCGGGGTCAGGACGTCAACCATCTGCTCGTTGTAGAAGCGGTCGGCTCGTTCCGTCGAACCGTTGAGGTCCTGCAGCAGGCGTTCCCCATCGGTCGCCGGCCACCGGCTTGACTCAGGCATTTGGCCTCCCCGCGCGCGTCGCGGCGGTGGCGCCGTTGCCCCCGTTGCTTCAAACCAGGGTACGTGCCTCGAAATAAGGCGTCTACAACTCGGGCTGACCTATCGGGACACACGACGTACGGTCCGACGACGGACGCCTGGCGGCGTAGCAATGCCGGTCCTAGGGTGAGATATGGCTGCCCTGGTCGTGCGTTTCGACAGTGTCGAGACGAGCTCCCTGGCCACGGTCGGCGGTAAGGCGCTCAACCTCGGGATCTTGTCCGCGGCGGGGTTCTCCGTCCCGACAGGTTTCGTCGTCACCACGCAGGCGTACGAGCTGGCCGTCGGTGACCGCGTCGCCCGGCTGCTCGTCGAGCTAAACACCACGGTCGACCCCGTTGCGGCCGCCGAACGAGTGCGGGCGTCCATCCTCGCGGCGCCCGTACCGGAGGAGGTCCGCGAGCAGGTACTCGCGGCGTACCGGAAGCTGGGTCCTGACATCGCCGTGGCGGTCCGGTCCTCGGCCACCGCGGAGGATCTGGCTTTTGCCAGCTTCGCCGGGCAGCAGGACACCTTCCTCAACATTGTCGGACAGGATGCCGTCATCGACGCCGTGCGTCGTTGCTGGGCTTCGCTGTGGACCGACCGGGCCGTCGACTACCGGGCTCGGAACGGCATCGACCAGGGCTCGGTGCGGCTGGCCGTGGTGATCCAGGAGATGGTGCAGGCCAGGACGGCGGGTGTCCTGTTCACCGCGGACCCGGTCACCGGGACGCGGCACCACACCGTCATCGACGCCAGCCCGGGCCTGGGCGAGGCGGTCGTCTCCGGCGCAGTGAACCCGGACCGGTTCGTGGTCGACTCCACTGCCGGAGAGATCCTGAGCCGTCGGATCGGCGACAAGCGGATGCTGATCCGAGCACGGACCACCGGCGGCGGAGTCGAACGGGTCGAGCGGTCGGAAGACGAGGGTGGTCCGTCGCTCACCGACCCACAGATCAACGCCCTGACCAACCTCGGCCGGCAGGTACAGGATCACTTCGGCTCACCACAAGACATCGAGTGGGCGCTCGACGAGTCCGGCACGGTATGGCTCACCCAGGCCCGGCCGATCACCACCTTGTACCCGGTGCCCGAGGAGGTCGAAGAGTTGACCACCCGGGCGTACATGTGCCTGAGCCTGGCGCAAGGTCTGACCCGCCCGATCACCCCGATGGGCCTGGCCGCGTTCCGGTTGATCGCCAGCTCCGTCGCGTCGGCCGCCGGGCACCCGCCGGCGGACCCGCTCCGAGGACCAGCCGCCTACCGGTCGATCGGACAGCGGCTGTTCGTCGACATCACTCCGGTGGTGCGCAACCGGATCGGCCGTCACGCCATGCTGACCGTCTTCGGCGTCATGGAGGCGCGCGCGGCGGCGGTGATCCGACGGCTGACCGCTGATCCCCGGTTCGCCCCGGTGCCCGCCTCGCCGCTGCGGACGCTGCGGCCGGTGGCTCGGGTTGTGCTCCGCGTCGGGGTGCCGCGGCGGATTCTGCTGGCCGCCCTGAGTCCGTCCCGGGCCTACCGAGCCATCGACGACGTGGAGGCACGACTGCGCAGCGATCTCGTCGTGCCGCCCGACGCCACGCCCGAACAACGGCTCGATCATGTCCAGCGACAGCTGTCCGGTCGGGTTTTCCTGCTGATGCCAACGGTCATCGGCTACGCCGCCGCCGGGTTTCTCCTGCTGGGCCTGGCGCGAAGGCTGCTCGGCGACCTGGCCGGACCGGGAGAGCTGCAGTCGATCCTCCGGGGACTTCCGCACAACGTGACCACCGAGATGGACCTGGAGCTGTGGCGGCTGACGGAGCGCATTCGTGGTGACGGGGAGGCGGCCCAGGCGGTGGACGCTCGACCCGTGGCCGAGCTGACCGGCGCGTACCACCGTGCGGAGCTGCCCCAGACCGCACAGCGGGGACTGGCCGAGTTCCTGCGGACCTACGGTCATCGGGCCGTCGCGGAGATCGACCTCGGGATGCCCCGCTGGTCCGACGACCCGACGCACCTGCTTGGCGTGATCAAGAACTACCTACGCCTGACCGACCAGGACCGGTCGCCGTCCCACCAGTTCACCGAGGGCAACGAGCAGGCCGAGAAGATGGTCGTCGAACTGGTGGGTCGGGCTCGTCGCCGGGGCCGCGTACGTGCCCGGGTCGTAGGGTTCGGGCTTCGACGGGCTCGCCAGTTGGCGGGTCTGCGGGAGCGGCCGAAGTTCATGCTCGTGCTCGCTCTCGCCGCGGTACGCCAGCAGCTGGGCCTGGTCGGAGAGATCCTGGCGGACCAGGAGCGGATCGCTCGGTCCGACGACATCTTCTTCCTCGATCTGGCGGAAGTCCGACAGGGGCTGGCGGGGGAGAACCTGTCCGCGCTGGTCGAGCAGCGCAGGGCGGCCTACGAGCTCGAGCTGCGTCGCCGGCACGTGCCCCGCGTGCTGCTCTCCGACGGTACGGAGCCGGAGGCCGTCGGGGCGGTGGCGGCCGCCGACGGTGCCCTGGTCGGCAGCCCGGCCTCGGCCGGCGTGGTGACGTCGCGGGCGCGGGTGGTCCTGGATCCTGTCGGTGCGCACCTGGAGCCGGGGGAGATCCTGGTGGCGCCCTCCACCGACCCGGGCTGGACCCCGCTGTTCCTGACGGCGGGCGGTCTGGTGATGGAGATGGGCGGTTCCAACTCGCACGGAGCCGTGGTCGCGAGGGAGTACGGCATCCCCGCGGTGGTCGGCGTCCCCGACGCTACGACCCAGATCACCTCCGGGCAGTTGATCACCGTCGACGGCGCCGCCGGATCCGTCCAGATGGTCGAGCCGAGCCAGCACACCGGCCCGTTGGGCTGACGCGGGTTGCATCGGGTGTCGGAGCGCGCGGCGGCCCGGCCAGGTCTACGCTGCGAAGTAGCGACCTGAGCGCCGAAAATGGAGGGAGAGCCAGATGGATGCTGGCCACCGGCAGTCCAAGCAACCACGATCGGCGCTGGCCGGGTCCTACGGTCACCCGGTTCATCCGATCGCCGTCACGCTGCCCATCGGCGCCTGGGTGTGTTCCCTGGTCTTCGACCTTGTGTCCTATACCAGCTCCGAGCCACGCATCTGGTCGGTCGGGGCCATGTGGCTGATTCTGCTGGGCGTGCTGGGCGCTGCCGTCGCCGCGGTCCTGGGCACGTTGGACCTGCTCAACCTGCCGCGCGGCACTGCCGCATTCCGGACCGGTCGGATCCACGCGGCCCTCAACTCGACCGCGATCGTGATCTTCCTCTGCGGCTTCCTCTGGCGGTTCCGGACGCAGGACAGCTGGGACTCGTCGCCGGTGGGTCCTTTGGTGCTCAGCATTCTCGGTATAGCGGTGGTGAGCGTGTCCGGCTTCCTCGGAGGAAAGCTGGCCTACCACTACGGCGTACGGGTCGCCGACGAGTCCGTCCAGGCGGAGGGCTTCTCGGCGTCGACCACTACCACGGGTCGCCCCTGAAGTCGCCAGCGGCGAGTCCTCCGGTCAGGCCTTGCGGTCGGGGTACGGATCGTCCTTGGAGTCACCGCCGCTGAGCGTCTCGCAGTGGCCGTTGCCGCAGCTGGGGCACGGTGGAAGATTCTTGGTGGAACCGACCTGCAGCCTGTAGCCGCAGTTGGTGCACTTGTACGCAGCCGAAGAGACATCGCTGCCGGCGGGGAACGGGATCCGCCATGACCGCATCCTCGCAGACCTCATCCGCTGAGGACTGTGGAGGTTGCGTGGCTGTCCAACCGCGGGGAGCAACGCCAGGCTTGTCGACATAACTGATACCACTAACGCCCCCCAACGGCTCACCCGATGTCCGCGACATGGTGGTCGTTCACCGCGCGCCTTCCGCTCCGAGTTCGCCCTGGTCCGTCGGCTCATTCGGCAGGTCGCGCCCGGCGACGTCGGCCCAGGTTGGTGACCC
>DASQUF010000214.1:0-11102 GCA_035641435.1 Propionibacteriaceae bacterium
GCCGATCAACCCGAGTGAGGTGCGGACCTAGGCGAGGAGCATGCGCTCGTTGGCGAGTCTAAACCGGTAGTCGGGTTCCTCTACTCCCGTCGCTGAGCCCGCCACACGTGACAGTTGACATCGAGCTGATATTAGTTTCTACTAGGTAGGAAGTATAGGAGGGTGCATGAGGCGGATGCTCGAGCTGCTCGAGTCACGCGTGAGCTCCCGGACGACGTGGCACTTCGTCGTCCTGACCGAGGGCGAGCACCGGGCGGTCGGAGAGTGCTCGGACTCGGGTGACTCGAGGGGGCTCGTCAGGAGGCTGGACTGGGTCGCGGCTGTCCTGCGCGGACGCGACCTCATCGCTGACCGGGACGCCGTCATCGCGGAGCTCGAGCAGCGCGTGGGTCAGGAGCATCCGCGGGAGGCGTTCATCACCGCCACGCTGATGGGTGGCCTGGAGCAGCTCCTGACCGACCACGCGGCGCGGACGGCCGAGGAGCCGGCCTGGAAGTGGTTGGGCGGCTCGACGCCGGACCCGGTGCCGGTCTACGCCAACATCAACCGGATGCCCGGCGGCCGGTCAGCGTTCGAGGTCGCGGCAATGGCCGAGGCGGCCGTGGCCGCAGGCTTCACCGCCCTCAAGTGTGGTCCGTTCGACGTCGACGAGCCCGGCCGGCCCCTCAGCAAGGTAGGGCTCGAGCGGCTCCGAGCGGTCCGCGACGCCGTCGGGGACGAGACTCGGCTGCACGTCGACTGCCACGAGCGGTTGCCCCTCGACGAGGTGCACGCGCTGCTGCCCGCCCTCGAGGAGCTCGGCGTCGCGTGGCTCGAGGACGCGGTGGCCATCGACCAGGTGACCGAGCTCGCCGAGCTCAAGGCCGCGACGGAGATTCCCCTGGCGGGCGGCGAGACGATGTTCGACGCCGCCGAGGCGCGGGGGGCGGTGACCGACGGTGTCATCGACGTGCTCATGCCCGACGTGAAGCACGCCGGGGGGATCGAGCACGTGCTCCGGATCGCGCGCTCCGTCCCGCACCTGGCCATCTCCCCGCACAATCCGTCAGGCCCAGTCGCCACCGCGGCCAGCGCGCAGCTCTTCGCCGCCTGCTCCAACGCGACCGTGCTGGAATACGCGTTCGGCGAGACCACATGGCGATCGGACCTCGTAGGAGGTTGCGAGCTGGTCGCCGACGGACGGCTGCAGCTCGACGACCGTCCCGGGCTCGGTGTCGACTTCGACCTGAGCCACCCCAGCCTCCGCGTCCTGTGGTCCGCTCTCGTCTAGGAGGCTCGATGTCCCAGCAGCGCTCGTCTTGGCCGTCCTTCCGTCCCCGTTTCCCGCAACGGACGGCACTAACCCTCGCCGCCGTGGTCGCCTGCGTCGTCCTCGCGCTGTCGGGCTGTGAGTCGGCAGTCAACTCCTCCGACGAAGACTCGGGCGGCCCTACCAAAGGGGGCACGCTGACCATCGTGCAGAGCGCCGACATCGCGCCGGCGACGTTCCTGTCCCAGAACAACCCCAACTTCTCGATCATCCGGACGGTATTCAACATGCTGACCGCCTATGACCACGAGACGCTCGAGCCCCAGCCCGAGCTGGCGACCAGCTGGGAGATGTCGAAGGGTGGCACCTCGATCACCCTGGAGCTCAGGGAGGGCGTCACCTTCCACACCGGCCGGCCGTTCACCGCCGACGACGTCATCTTCACCATCAAGGCCGTGCAGCGTGAGGACGTCTCCTCGCAGCTCAAGCACGTCGCCCTCGCCATCGACGACATGAAGGCCGAAGACGACCACACCGTGACCCTTCACCTCGCGCACCCGGTATCGAACCTCTTCGACCTCTTCGAGGTCACGCCGATCGTCGACAAGGACACCTTCGACGACCTGTTGGCCGGCAAGAAGATCGTCGGCACGGGTCCATTCGAGGTGGAGAACTACACGCCCGGGTCGGGAGCGGAGCTGAAGCGGTACGACGACTACTGGCAGGAGGGTCGCCCGTATCTGGACGGGGTCAACATCAGCGTGCAGAGCCAGTCCCAGTCCATGCTCTCGTCGTTGCGCTCCGGCCAGAGCCAGCTGGCCCTCGACATGGCTCCGGTCGACGCGGTGTCGGTCAAGGACGACCCGCGGTTCAAGGTGGTGGAGTCCGAAGCGGACGACTCGGTCTACTACGTGGCCTCGAACGTGCAGATCCCCCCGCTGGACAAGCCCGAGGTACGTCAGGGCATCGCCTGGGCGATCGACCGCGACCGCATCCTCGACCAGGCGCTGGGTGGCATCGGGCAGACCAGTTCGCTCCCGTGGTCGCCGTCCTCTCCAGCGTTCGACAAGGACAAGGCGGCCACCTACTCCCGGGACCTCGACAAGGCCAAGCAGATGGTTCAGCAAGCTGGAGCGGCCGGGGCGTCGGTCAAGGTCGCCTTCAACGCCGGCTTCCCGACCAACCAGGCCATCGCGGAGATCGTCCAGTTCAACCTCAGGGAGGCGGGTCTGGAGGCCAAGCTGGTGCCCCTTCAGGCGCCCGACTTCTTCAGCAAGTTGACCTCAGGTGACATGCCGGGACTGTTCGTCAACGTGCACGGCTTCGGCCAGCTGTCACCAGCCACGCTGGTCAAGGGCGCCTTTCCGTTCAACGCCAAGGCGAACGCGTCCAACTTCGACTCCGACGAGTACCGCCAGATCGCGGAGGCGCTGTGGACCACGCCGGCGGGTGAGCAGGGGGACTACGACCAGGTCAACGACTTCCTGCTCGACCAGCAGTTCGTCAGCGACCTTGTGGTGAGCTCACACACCTACACGATCTCCACCAAGCTCCACGGGCTCGCCTACAACATGTACGACTACATCGACCTCGACGACGCCTACCTGACGAAGTGAGCCCACCATGCTGAGGTACGCCGTGCGACGGATCCCCTCGGCTGCCCTCGTCCTCCTGGTCGCTTCGGTGCTCGTCTTCATCGTGCCCAGGCTCGCCGAGGGCGACGCCGCAGACGTGCTGGCCGGGCCCGACGCCAGCCAAGCGACCCGGGACGCGGTCCGGCAAGACCTGGGCCTGGACAGGAGCCCGGTGGTGCAGTACGCCATCTGGCTGCGCGGGCTGGTCACCGGGGACCTGGGGACGTCCTACATCCGCAAGCAGCCGGCGGCCGAGGCTATGGGGGCCGCCCTCGGCCAGACGGTGACGCTGACCGCCGGGGCGCTCCTCGTCGCCCTCGTCCTGGGCGGTGTCGCGGGCATCCTCCTCGGCGCCGGCAGCAACCGCATCCTGACCCGGACGGTGGGGGCGCTGGTCTCACTGGCCTTTGCGATCCCGCCGTACGTCAGCGGCGTGCTGCTGGTGCTGCTCTTCGCGGTCTCGATGCGGTTGCTGCCCTCGGCGGGCTACCAGCCCATCTATGACGACCCCGACATCGCGGTGCAGTACCTCCTGATGCCGGCCCTGTGCCTGGGCCTGCCCGCTGCAGCGGTCATCGCACGATTCCTGAGCACGTCTGTGCGACAGGTGCTGGACGAGGAGTTCGTCCTGACAGGGGTGGCGAAGGGGTTGCGCCGGGGGCGGCTGATCCGGGCCCATGTGGTGCCCAACGCGTTGCCGCCCGTGCTGACGATCCTGGGCATCCAGGTCGGCCAGCTGCTGGGCGGTGCCATCGTCGTCGAGGCCATCTTCGGCTGGCACGGCATCGGCGACCTGCTGGTGAACTCGGTGCTCAGTCGCGACTACGTGCTGGTCCAGGACCTGCTGCTGTTCGCCGTCGCGGTGTTCGTCGTCGTGCAGACCCTGACCGACCTGGCCCACGCCGCGGTCGACCCGCGAGTCCGACTGGAGACCGGATGACCGCCGTACCCGCCGACCGGATCGGCGACGCCGCAGCACGACCGGAGCGCTCCCGCTGGGGTCGAGCGCTGCGCTACCCCGAGACCGTCGCCGGCCTCACCATCGTGACCGTGCTGTTCGCCGCTGGGATCCTCGCGCCGTGGATCGCACCGTACGGTGTGGACGCCCAGAGCAGCGACAGCTTCGCCGGCATGAGCTCCGCCCACCTGCTCGGGACCGACGAGTTCGGACGAGACGTCTTCAGCCGGGTGCTCTTCGGCATCCGGCTGGACGTCGTCGTGGCCGGGCTGGCCGTGCCCGCCGGAGTGCTGCTGGGCACGGCGCTGGGACTGCTCTGCGGTCTGCATCGCTTCCTGGACTCGGTCATCCAGCGCGCCTTCGACGTGATGCTCGCTTTCACCGCGCTGGTGATGGGCGTGGCCGTGTCGGCCACCGCCATCGGGCCGGGTCTGACCGCGATCGTGGTGACCGTCGTGCTGGTCAACGTGCCGCTCTTCGGCAGGCTGACCCGCTCCGCCGTACGGGCCCAGCGCAGCCGGGACTACGTGGTGGCCGCCGAGGTCATCGGGGCCCGACCGGGCCGGGTCCTGCTGCGCCACATCCTCCCGAACGCGTTGGACGCGCTGATCGTCCAGGCGGCGCTGAGCCTGTCCATGGCGGTCTTCATCGAGGGGGCGATGAGCTTCGTCGGCATTGGCATCCGTCCCCCGTCACCGTCGCTGGGGGCACTGCTGCGCAGCAGCACCAACTTCCTCAGCCAGAACCCGTGGTATGCCCTGGGTCCGATCGTTGTCGTCACGGCCCTGGTCCTCGGGTTCAACCTGATCGCCGACGGCCTCAACCGGGGACTGTTGCGGCGATGACCGGACGGAGGGACAAGCTGACCGCGCAGGACCGGCTGCCGCGGGCGATCACGCCGGCCGGAGCCCTCCTGGGCGAGTCGCCGGTCTGGGACGACCGTGCGGAGCGGCTGCTCTGGGTGGACCTGTGGGGCGGCACCCTCCACGCAACTGAGCCGGACACCGGGGACACGAAGACGGTCGAGGTGGCGCCCCCGCTGTCGGCGGTCGTCCCGACCACGCGCGGCACGTTCGTCGTCACCGCGGGGCTGTGCGTCCTCGAGCTCACCGAGGAGGGCCCGCGCCACCTCGTCGACATACCGGAGGACGGGTGCCTGCGGGCGAACGACGCCGCCGTCGACCCGGCCGGCCGGCTGTGGATCGGAACCATGTGCCTGCCCGGCCGACCGGGCCAGCCCGGCGGGCTGTGGCGCCTGGAGCCCGGGGACGCTGCGCCGGAGCGGGTGCTCGGTGACGTGGCGCTCGCCAACGGGATCGCCTGGAGCCCGGCGGGCGACCGGATGTACTTCGTCGACTCGCTGCGGCAGTTGGTCACCGCCTTCCCCTTCAACGCCCCCGACGGCTCCCTCGGGGTGGGGGAGCGCTTCGTGGAGGTGCCGCGCGAGGCCGGCCTGCCCGACGGCATCGCCGTGGCCGCGGACGGCTCGGTGTGGGTCGCGCTGGCCGGGGGAGGCGCGGTGCACCGTTACGGACCGGACGGCGACCTGGAAGAGCGCCTCGAGATGCCGGTGCCGCACCCCACCAGCTGTGCCTTCGGCGGGTCGCAGCTCGGCGACCTGTTCGTGACCTCGGGGTGCTGGCCCCTCCCGGCCGACCAGCGCCCGGACGCCGCCGCGCAGGGGGCCGGGGCGCTCTTCCGGGCCGCCACGGGCGTGACCGGTCTTCCCGCCACGCGGACGGAGCTCGGATGAGCGACCTCAGCGGGACCACCAGCATCGTCATGGGCGCGGCTCGCGGCATCGGCCGGGCCGTCGCCGAGCACCTGCAGCAGCTCGGCAGCGACGTGGTCGCCGTGGACCTCGACTCCGCCGTCCAGGAGGGCGCCACGTGGCGGGCGGTGGTGGGCGACGTGACCGACCCCGACCTGCGGTCGGAGTGCATCAACCTGGCCGGGTCGCTCCCCGGCCGGCTCTGCATCCTGGTCAACTGCGCCTTTGTCGAGGAACGGGCACCCCTCCTCGAGGGCACCGCACGGGGCTGGGAGCGCACCCTAGCGGTGTCGCTGACGGCGCCCGTCGAGCTGAGCCGCCGCTTCGTGGCCGCCCTCGAGCCCGGCCCGGCCTCGATCGTGAACGTCGCGTCCGTGCACGCATTCGCGGCGGAGACCGGCTTCGGGGCCTACGCCGCGGCCAAGGCAGGACTGGTGGCGTTCACCCGGACGGCAGCGGTCGAATGGGGACCGATGGGTGTCCGCGTGAACGCGGTCGCCCCCGGGTTCGTTGCCGTCGAGCGCAACGCCCACATCTGGCAGGACGACGCCGCCCTCGAGCGGGTCGTCGCCGGCTACCCGCTGCGCCGCCCAGGGCGACCCGAGGAGGTGGCGCGTTGCGTGGCCTTCCTGGCCGGCCCGGACGCGTCGTTCGTGACCGGAGCGGTCTTCCCCGTCGACGGGGGGCTGCTCGCCCGACTGCCCGGAGGAGATCGCCCATGACCGACCCGGTGCTGCAGGTCAGGGACCTCGTCACCCACTTCACGACCCCGCGCGGTGTGGTGCGGGCTGTGGACGGCGTGAGCTTCGACGTCCGGGCCGGCGAGACCTTGGCGCTGGTGGGGGAGTCGGGCTCCGGCAAGACGGTGACCGCCATGTCCCTGATGCGGCTGGTGCGACCGCCCGGGCGGATCCTGTCCGGCCGCGTGGACTACCACGGCCGCGACCTGCTCGAGCTGTCCGAGCAGGAGATGCGGCAGGTCCGCGGGACCGGGATCAGCATGGTCTTCCAGGACTCGATGTCCTCCCTCAACCCGGTGATGAGGATCCGCACCCAGCTGGAAGAGGCGATGCTGGCCCACGGGAAGTTCTCGGGCCAGGAGGCGCGGACCCGGGCCGTGGAGCTGATGCAAAGGGTTGGCATCCCCGACCCGGAGGCCCGATTGGCCGACCACCCGCACTCGTTCTCCGGTGGCATGCGGCAGCGCGTCATGATCGCCATGGCGCTGGCCAACAGACCCGACGTCATCGTCGCCGACGAGCCGACCACTGCGCTGGACGTGACCATTCAGGCCCAGATCCTGGAGCTGCTGGACGAGCTCAACCGCGAGCTCGGCACGGCGATCCTGCTCATCACCCACAACCTCGGCGTGGTGGCGCGGTCCTGCCAACGCGTCGCCGTGATGTACGGCGGCCGCATCGTCGAGCAGGCGCCCGCTGACCAGCTGTTCGCCGAGCCCCGGCACCCCTACACGCGGGCACTCCTCGCCGCCACTCCACACCTGGCCGCCGATCGCGACACCCCGCTCGTCCCGATCGAGGGCCGACCGCCGGACCTGCTCGCGCCGATCCCGGGTTGCGCCTACGCGCCGCGGTGCGACGCCGCGATCGAACGCTGCCACCGCGAGCAGCCACCGACGTACGTCGACGAGGCGGGCGTCCGGGGCTGGGAGTGCTGGGTGTCGGGTCCGGAGGGCGTCCTCCCGCCGCCGTCCACAGGTACGAGGGGGGACGTAGCCCGGGCCGAGGTGGCCTCCGGTGAGTCCCTGTTGTCGGTCGAGGACCTGGTCAAGACCTTCCCGGTCAAGCGACGCACAGGCGTCCTGCGGCGGACCACGGCCCAGGTGAGCGCCGTGGACGGTGTCGACTTCTCGATCGGGCCCGGGGAGACCCTCGGCCTGGTCGGCGAGTCCGGCTGCGGCAAGTCCACCGTCGCCCGGACGCTCCTGGGCATCCACCCCCCGACGTCGGGCACCATCCGCTTCGACGGCCGGGACGTCGGACTGCTGCACGGGGACGACCTGCGGTGGTACCGAAGCCAGGTGCAGCTGGTCTTCCAGGACCCGATGTCCTCGCTCAACCCACGGCTCACCGTCGGCGACGCCCTCGCCGAGCCGCTTGTCGTTCGGGGCCTGGCCACGGGCGACGGGGCCAGAAGGCGCGTCGACGAGCTCCTGGACCTGGTCGGCCTCGACCCTCAGGCGGCGTCGCGGTACCCCCACGAGTTCTCCGGTGGGCAACGCCAGCGGATCGTCATCGCCCGCGCCCTCGCGGTCAACCCCCGCCTGCTGGTCTGTGACGAGGCGGTCTCCGCGCTCGACGTCTCGCTCCAGGCGCAGATCGTGAACCTGCTCCAGGACCTGCAGCGCAGGCTCGGGCTTGCGTACCTGTTCATCGGTCATGACCTGGCCACAGTGCGGCACATCTCGCACCGCATCCTGGTGATGTACCTGGGCCAGGTCGTGGAGTCGGGACCCTCCGAGCTCATCACCGCCAGCCCGCAGCACCCCTACACGGCCAGCCTGCTGTCCGCCGTACCCGAGCCGGACCCGGCCCGCGAGCGCAGCCGGGAGCGCATCGTGCTCAGTGGCGACGTGCCGAGCCCGCTCAGCCCGCCCCCGGCGTGCCGGTTCCACAGCCGTTGTCCGATCGGGCCCCGGGCCAACCCCGAGCGCACGATCTGCGCCATGGAGCGGCCGCCGCTGCGTGAGGTCGCACCCGGGCAGTTCGCCGCCTGCCACTTCCCGGGCGAGCTGCGGCGCAGCGGCCTGGGCAGCGTCGAGTCCAGCCCCACGCTGGCCCGCTCGGGGCAGCCGTCGTGAGTGCCGCCGAGGGCTACCAGGCCATCCGCCGGAGCCGGCTGGTGGCCATCCTCCGGGCCTCCAGCCCCGACCGTCTCGTGGCCGGCGCCCAGGTCCTGGTGGAGGAGGGCATCCAGACCCTCGAGCTCCCGCTCACCAGCCCCGCTGCGCTCGACGCGATCCGCCGCACCGCCGACCTGGCCGGCGATCGGGCGCTCGTCGGAGCCGGCACGATCCGCACTGTGGACGACGCCCGCCGGGCCGTGGACGCCGGGGCTCGGTTCCTCGTGCTGCCCGCGCTGACCCTGCCGGTGCTCGAGCACGCCGTCGCGCACGACATCGCCGTGCTCCCCGGCGCGATGACGCCCACCGAGATCAGCACCGCCCTGGCGGCCGGCGCACAACTGGTGAAGCTCTTCCCCGCCGTTACACTCGGGCCCGAGTTCTTGCGGCAGGTCCTGGTCCCCCTGCGCGAGCTCGCCGCTGTTCCCACGGGAGGGATCGAGCTTGAGCACGCCCAGGAGTGGCTGGACGCCGGGGCGGTCGCCCTGGGCGTGGGCTCACCCCTGTCCGGTGAGGCCTTGGAGTACGGGGACGTGGACCAATTGCGGAAGCGGACCCGGTCTTGGAAGGCTGCCGTCTCGTGACCCTCGACCTGATCACCTGCGGTGAGGCGATGGGTCTGGTCGAGAGCGAGCGGATCGGCCCCCTCCGATTGGGTGGGCCGATGCGAATGTCCATGGCCGGGACCGAAAGCACGGTCGCCCTCGGCGTCGTCCGGCTGGGAGGCTCCGCGCGCTGGGTCGGCGTCGTCGGCGATGACGAGGTCGGCCAGCTGGTCCGGCGGACGCTGTCCGCCGAGGGGGTGGAGACCGACTGGAAGGGGCTTCCGACCCGGGCCGAGGTCGACCTGCTGCGAGGTGCCGATGTCCTCCGCTGACGCGCTGGCGCGCGGCTCCGACCTGACCAGCCTACGCCGGAGGAACCTCGCCCTCGTCGCCCAAACGCTGCTGCACCGCGGGGACACCGCCCGGGCTGAGATAGCCCGCGTGACCGGTCTGAGTGCCACCAGCGTCACCAAAATCACCGCGCAGATGATGCAGGCGCGGCTGCTCATGGAGCGCTCGGCTGTCTCCGGCGGGGAAATGGGGCGGCCGCGGGTGCCGGTCGCGCTCGACACCTCGCACTACCGGTTCGTCGGACTGCATATCGGTCTGCGCTGGACCACCGGCGGGCTCCTCGACCTGGCCGGGAACGTCGTCGCCGAGCGAGTCATAAGTCACCGCAGAATCAGCCAGAAGGCCATCCTGGGGGAGGCCCGGGAGCTCTACGACGAGCTCCAGACGGTCGCGGGCGGTGCCGGGCGCATCCTCGGCACGGGCGTGTCCACCGGTGGCCGCGTCGACCCTGACTCGGGGGTCGTCCTCGACCACCCGCTGCTCGGCTGGACCGGGGTCCGGCTGGGCGCTGAGCTGGGGCCGCGGAGCCACCCGGTCTTCGTCGACAGCAGTGTGCGGGCCCTCGCCCTGGCCGAGTCCTACCTCGGCGTCGCGCAGGGAGCCTCGTCGGCGGTCTTCTTGTTCATCGGAAACGTCGTGGGTGCGGGGCTGCTGGTCGACGGCCGGTTGCGTCGGGGTCGGGACGCCGCCGCCGGCACCATCGACCACCTGCCGGTCGGCGGGGGAGCCGCCGGGTCGCCCTGCCGCTGCGGGCGCACCGACTGCCTCGCGGTGCTGGCCAGCGACGTGGCCGTGCTCGGCCGCGCGCGTGACGCCGGGCTGGTGCCGCCCCAGTCGTCGTTCGAATGGCTCGTCAAGCGCTCCCGTTCGGGGAGCGAGGACGCGGCCGAACTGCTCCGGCAGCGGGCCCGGTACGCCGGGGCGGCGGCGGGCATCCTGCTCGACCTGCTGGACCCCGACGTGCTCGTTCTCGGCGGCGGCCTGCTCCAGACCCCGGAGCACCTCGACGCGCTCGTGGCCTCGGCTGCCGAGCGACTCAGCCGGCCCGAGGCCGCCGATCGCATCATGCCGACCGGGCTGGGCAAGGGCACCCTCGTCCGCGGCTCGGCCAGCCTCCCGATGCACGCCTTCTTCTCCGACCCGGTGGCGATGCTGAGCACCCCCATCGACACGCAGGCGTTTTAGTGTCCTGAGTTGTTAATCAGGCGAAGATATCTTGCGAGGTTGTCGAGGATCTCGTCGGCAGTCTTGGTCCACACGAACGGGCGGGGTCGTCGTTCCAGGCCTGGATCCAGGCGCTCAGGTCAGCCTCCAGCTCGGCGACGCTGCGGTGGGCCGAGCGGCGCAGCTTGCGGGTCGTCAACTCAGAGAACCACCGCTCGACCTGGTTCAGCCAAGAGCTGTAGGTCGGCGTGAAGTGCAGGTGAAAGCGGGGATGCCGCAGGAACCAGGTTTTGATCGCCTCGGTGTTGTGAGTGGAGTAGTTGTCGCAGATCAAGTGCACGTCCATCGGCCGGGCAGTTTCGGGGTGCGGCCCAGCCGTCAAGTGCCGCAGCCCAGCTTGCGCTGGCGTGGCGGTCGACAGCGGCGCAGACTTGCCTGGTACCAGGCCCGAAGCTGCTGGGGCCCGCATGCCGTACCACGACGTCCAGCCGCCCGACCTGCTCCCGATCCTGTCTCCAGGCAAGCACCGCAACCCCCGCACGGGCGCCTGCTTGATGGAGCTGGCCT